>JAATGI010000416.1 GCA_015654725.1 Rhodospirillales bacterium | reverse complement strand
CGGGAGCGTCCCCGGCCGCGCGGTGACGAGCGGCGCGCCGATCGTCCGCCGGGCTTGCACCGCGGCGGCGCCTTCGGCGGCTAGTGCTTCCTCGCGCGTCGACATCAATTCCAGCAAGCGCGCGGCGGAGGTGTCGCGCGCCGCGATCGTCGCGACGCTGCGGCCGGACCGCAGCACCGTCGCGCGATCCGCGAGCGCCACGATCTCGTCCATGCGATGCGATACGAACAAGATCGAGCGACCCTCGGCGCGATAGCGCCGCAATGCCGCGAACAGCCGGTCGCGCGCCGCGATATCCAGCGCCGAAGTGGCTTCGTCGAGAATCAGCAGCCGCCAGGGCCGCGACAGCGCCCGCGCGATCGTGACGCCTTGCCGCTGCGCCAGCGACAGCGCGCCCAGCGGCGCTTCGGTCTCGAGGCCGGCGAGGCCGAGCCCGTCCAAGACTTGCCGAACTTGCGCCATCTCGTCTTGGGGATTGGCTGCGCGCCGAATCAGCCCGTCGAGACCGAGCACGACGTTGTCGCGCACCGACCGCTGTTCGAGGACCAGGGTCTCTTGAAACACGGTGGCGATGCCGGCGCGCTGCGCCTCGCGCGGCGAGCGCATGAGCGCGGGGCGGCCTTGCCAATGAAGCTCACCGCCGTCCGGCGCGAGGATACCGCTCAAAATTTTGATTAGCGTGCTCTTGCCGGAGCCGTTCTCGCCGACGACGGCGTGAATTTCGCCGGGGCGGACATCGAAGCTGCATTCGTCGAGCGCGATGGTCTCGCCGAAGCGACGGCTCAGATCGCGCGCCGCCACCAAGGGCGCGCCGGAATCCGGAGCCGGGACGATTTTCGGTTCGGCCGCCGCGGTCATATCTGCGTGCTGATATGAGGCTCGCGGCCATACAGCCCGACGAGCAGGATGATGAGCGCGCCGAGACAAACCTGCTGCGCGGGCACGTCGAGACCGAGCCCGATCAGCAGGATGGTCAATTCGGTAATGATGAAGCAGCCGGCGATGGTTCGGGCATAGCCGCCGCGCCCGCCGATCAGCGGCGTGCCGCCGATCACCACCGCGGACAACGTGGTGAACAGATAAGCGTCGCCGACCGAGGGATCGGCCGCGCCGCTGAAGCCCGCGAGCAACATGCCCGCGACCGAGGATAGACCCGCGCTGATCGCGAACACCGTCGCCCACACCGTCAGCGTCGGCACATGCGCCAGCCGCGCCGCCCGGGGGTTGGCGCCGAGCGCATAGGTCCAGCGGCCGAGCGTCGTGCGCCGCTCGATGAAAATCGCGATGGCGGCGAGCACGAGCCACAGGCTCGCCGAGCCCGGGATCGGGATCGGACCCGTGGTCCCGACCGTCGACACCATGCCGACCAGCCAATCCGGCAGTATGCCGAACATGTTGCCGCGGGTGCGTGCCCAGATCGCGCCCAGGATGATGGTGCCGGTGGCGAGCGTGACGATGAGCGAATTCACCGACAGCAGCCGCGACACGAACGCGTTGATCAGACCGATCGCGATCGCTGCCGCGAGAATGATCGGGATCACCAGCCAGACCGGCACGCCGTGACCGTACATCACGGTAAAGGCGACGTCGGCGAAGCCGATCACGGCGGGAACCGAAAGATCGACACCGCCCATGATGATGGCATAGGTCTGGCCGATCGAGGCGATGCCGAGGAGACTGCTCAGCAGCAGGAGCGAACGCAGGCTGTTGAGGCTGGCATAGCCCGGCAGCAAGGCCCCGGTCACCACGAACAACGCCACCGCCAGGGCGAACGGCGCGAGCGCTGTCAACCGCCCGGCGGACCAAGAGGTGCCGAACTTCATTGCAAGACTATGACAGGCAGGCTTGCCGCATGGCTGGCAAGCCTGCCTGGCTTAGAGTCGATCGGCCAGCCGATCAGGGCTGCGGCGCCGGATCGAGCGGCTTACCGCCTTGGAAGAACTGGTCGAAGTAACTGTCGGCGACCAGCGTGCCGTCCGGGGCATCGCCGGAGCAGGAACTCTGCACCGAGATGTCCTTGCGCCACCACTTGTCCAAGTTTTGATCGTCGATCACCGTCAGCGGGAACAGCAGCGTGTTCACGCTCGGCTTCTGGCCATACAACATACGCATCGCGACCAGGAAGCCTTCATAGCCGTTGGGCGCACCGCCCGCCGAGAAGGCGAAGCTGTGGAGATTGTTCTCCTTCCAATAGGCGATGTACGAGCATTCGTTGGTACCATCGGCCTGTATCGCGGGCGGACGCCCCGATTGCTTGATCGCGTCGCCCGCCGAGACGGACATATTGCCCGCCGCCCAGACGCCATCGATCTGCTGCGGATGGGTGGCGATGAACTTGACCATCTCCGTTTTGGACGCCGGCGGCGACCAGAAGCCGTAGACCGTACCGATCAACGTGATGCCGGGCGCGGCCTTGAAGGCATCCGCGGCGCCCGCCTGTTCGGCGACTGTCGTGGAGAGTCCGGGCACGCCCATCAACATCACCACGTTACCCTTGCCATGCAAGGCGTCGATGAGCCATTGAGCCTGCGTACGCGCATCGACATATTGCGGCGAGCCGACATTGATCGCTTCGGGACAGGCCACGGCCGATTGGATCGTTACCGTCAGCACGCCCTTGTCGAAGGCGTCCTTATAGCCCGAGCATAGGCCCGAGGGCGAACCCGGGATGCTGATGATGACGTTGCAGCCCTGGCGGACCAGGTTGTTGTATTGCGACAGTTGCAAATTGATGTCGTTGTTCGAATCCGTGACCAGCACGTCGGCCTTGGTCATGCCGGCCTTGTTGTATTGCGCGTTGAGCTTCTTGATCTCGTCATACATCTCCGCGCGCCACGGAATGCTCAGGAATGAATCGTTGAAGCAGACCTGCCAGGGCGGCGGAGGCGGCGTCCATTTGGCGTAAGGATCCTCGACGACCGACGAGAAATACCAATAGCCTTCGTAATTTTTCTTCGCGCCCTCCGGCACCATGGCCATCACCGCCGCCTTTTCAGCGTCGGTCGGGGTGTGAAAATCTTCCGCCGCGCGCGCGGCGCCGGCGACAACGCCGAATGCAAATCCGGCGCCGAGCGCGAGGCAAAGTCCCGCGCGGATGGCGGCCGTCAAACGACCTAATCTCATTGCTCCCTCCCATCGAGGCGCTTGGGGGCCTCTCCCACGCCCGATTCCGCTTGAATCCTTGGATTTTGTCAACAGATCGTCGGCCAGGGCAACCGCCCGCGATCAAGACGGTCGCCGCCTTATCCGACGGCTTCCGTCCGCTTCAGCATTCGCGACGCTGTGTTTTTCCCGCTGGCGAAGGCCGCTTCGATGGTTCCCATGTCGGTGCCGTCATAAAACGCTTCGCCCGAAAAGTACACGCGGCCGGCGATCGGTTTCGACAATTCGGCGAGCGCCGATTTGCTATCGAGCGTGAGGTAGGAATAGGCGCCGCGGGCGAACGGGTCGTTGCCCCAATGCGGCGCGCGGGCGGCGACTATCTGGCTTTTGAGGTCGTCCTTCGGCACCGCGAACATATTGGCGAGCGACGACAAGCCGCATTCGATCAGCTCTCCCTCGCTCATATTCCGCATCCGCTCCGCCTTCGGGACCGCAAGCCAACCGGTCAGCACCGGATAAGGTTGCGGATATTGCGTCCACCAGGTCGGCACGGCTTCATCGGAAAAGACAAACGACAACGCGGCAAGGTCGCCGCCGTGCAACTCCGCCCACCACTGGCTTTTGAAGCGCAGAAGAATTTTTGCGACATCGCCGTAGCCCAGCTTCGCGGCGGCCGCGACCTTCTCCGGCACCGCCGGGACGAACGCGATCTCGCTCAGAAGTGGCGGCGGTACGGTGACGATCGCCGTGTCGCCGTCGAAACGCGCGCCGTCCGCGCAGCGCAGGCTCACGCCGCTTCCGCTCGCCGCGATCTCGGTCACCACGGCGCCAAGGCAAATATCGGCGCCGCCCTTCGCGCACTCCGATTGAAGAAAACGCAACAGCGCGCCATAGCCGCCCGCGATCTTGCCTTGCCCGCGTTCGCCGCGGTGCATCCATTCGTCTCTGAGCGCGACGGTGCTGGCCCGCTGCGTATCGGCGGCGTCGTAGCCCTCGGCCATGCGAATGATCGAGCGGCGCAAATCGGCATAGGCTTCGCCCGCGAAATTGGCGTCGAGAAATTGCGCGATCGGCATGTCCTGCTTGAGCGTCGCCAATTTCTCGTAAAACCGGCGCTCATGCGGGATCGAAAAGCGACCCTGGGAGAAAGTGCCGCCGCG
>JAATGI010000021.1 GCA_015654725.1 Rhodospirillales bacterium | reverse complement strand
CCTTGGGCTACACGATGGGCTTGTGGGACGCGGCGATCGCCGCGCTCAAGAGCGCCGACGAGCCCAAGAACAAGGTCTCGATCCGCGATGCCATCAAGAATCTCGATGTCGAGACCATCACCGGCAAGATCGACTTCAAGAACACGCACATCCCGAGCGTCGCCAAGACGCCGATGACCGGCGGGCAATGGACCCTGACCAAGGGCGGCAAGTACAAATACGAGCTGCTGGTGGTCGCCAACAAGACCTCGCCCGAGATTCCGGTCCAGGCCCAGATGAAGCTGTTTGGCGGCTGATCGACACTATTCCACCGATGGAACGCAAGTGGGAAATTCCCCCCTCCCCCTTTGAGGGGGAGGGGGTAAATGTCATGAGCAGGCGAGTGGCATTTCGGGTCGGGGGCATCGCGTCGCATTCACCCTCCACCCGGAATGCCGCGCCTTCGCGCGTCATTCCGACCTCCCCCTCAAGGGGGGAGGAGCAAGCCGCCCGCCAATGACCGCGCTTCTCGAAGTCACCGGTCTCTCGAAACGGTTCGGCGCGGTGGTGGTGGCGGACGAAGTCAGCTTCGTGATCGATATCGGCACCTGCCTCGGCATGATCGGGCCCAACGGCGCCGGGAAAAGCTCGGTCTTCAATCTCATCGCCGGGACGCTCCCGCCCGATGGCGGCTCGATCCGCTTCGACGGCGTGGATGTGACACGGGTTCCGTCCTTTCGCCGCGCCCGCGCCGGGATCGTGCGCGCCTTCCAAATTCCGCAGCCGTTTCCGAAGCTCACGGTGTATGAGAATTTGCTGGTCGCCGCCCAATATGGCGGCGGCCTCGCCGGCTCGGCCGCCGAGGAATGGAGCGTCGCGGTGCTGCGCAAATTCGGTCTGGCCGACAAGGCCGAATTGTTGGGCGGCCGGCTCACGCTGTTGGATCGCAAGCGGCTGGAGTTGGCGAAGGCGGTGGCGTCGAAGGCGCGGCTCCTGCTCTTGGACGAAATCGCGGGCGGCTTGACCGAGCGCGAGGTCGAGGAATTGGCGGCGCTGATCGTCGAGCTGAAGCGCGACCATGCCGTGATCTGGATCGAACACATCGCCCACGCGCTGAGGGCCGCCTCCGACCGCATTCTGCTGCTTCATTTCGGCAAGAAGCTGTTGGACGGGCCGCCCGGAGAAGTGCTGTCGAGCCCGGTGGTGAGGCAAATCTATATGGGGCTCGCCGCCGATGAAGCTGCTTGAGGCGCGCGGCCTCTCGGTCTTTTACGGCGATCTCCAGGCCTTGTTCGACATCGCCGTCGCGGTCGAGCCGGGCCAGACCGTGGCGCTCATCGGCGCCAATGGCGCCGGCAAGACCACGTTCCTTAAATCGATCGCCGGCTTGATCGCGTCGAAGCGCGGCTCCATCGCCTTCGAGGGCGCCGAGATCGGCGCGCTTCCGGCCGAACAGATCGCGCGTCTCGGCCTGACGCTGGTGCCCGAGGGCCGGCTCCTGTTTCAGAACCTAACGATCGAGGAAAACCTGTTGATCGGCGCCTATACCGGCCGCAAGGGCTATTGGAATTTGGGCCGCGTCTACGAGTTGTTTCCGGCGATGGCGGCGCGCGGGCGCGAGATGCCGTTCGTGCTTTCGGGCGGCGAACAGCAAATGGTTGCGATCGGGCGCGCGTTGATGGCCAATCCGCGGCTCCTGCTCGCCGACGAGATCAGCCAGGGGTTGGCGCCGGTCGTGGTCGATCAGATCTATAAATCCTTTCCCGCGATCCGCGCCGAGGGCACCTCGATCATCATCGTCGAGCAGGAAGTGAGGCGCGCCGCCGCCGCGTCCGATTACACCTATTGCCTGTTGAAGGGCCGCGTCACTCTCGAGGGCCGGTCGAAGGATTTGAGCTTCGACCAGCTCTCTCACGCGTATTTTGGAGCATAGGCGATGGTGTGGCTCGACCTCTTGATTAACGGCATTTGCCTCGGCGGGCTGTACGGCGTCTTGGGCGTCGGCCTCGCGCTCGTCATCGGCGTCATGCGCTTCGTCAATATTTCGCATGGCGAGTTCATCGTCATGGCATCGTTCCTGGGCGTTTACGTCTCGGCCCTGCTGCCGGGCCTCAATCCGCTGTGGCTGTTGGTGCCGGTGGCGGTCGTGTTCTTTTTCGTCGGCTATGGCGTTCAGGCCGTGCTGTTCAACAGGGTCGTGACCGCGCCCGATTTCCTGGCGCCGATCCTGCTGACCTTCGGCTTTTCCATCGTGTTGCAGAACGTCATGTTCGAAAGTTTCGGCACCGATGTCCGCGCCCTCACCGCGGGCGGCCTGGCGCGGCAAAGCATCGCGATCGGCAGCGTCTCCATCGGCGTGTTGCCGCTGATCACGCTGGCGCTGGCGATCCTGTTTTTCGTGGTATTGCAGCTCGTGATCGCGCGCACCGGCTTCGGCCGCGCCATCCGCGCCACCGCCGACAATCGCGACGTGGCGCGGCTGATGGGCATCAAGCCGACGCGCATCTTCAACATCACGATGGGGTTCGCCCTGGCTCTGGCGGCGGTCGCGGGATTGCTGCTGGCGATGCGCGCGACCTTCACGCCGTTCTCCGGCCTCAGCAATCTTCTGGTCGCCTTCGAGGTCATCGTGATCGGCGGCTTCGGCTCATTTTGGGGCGCGCTTTTGGGCGGCTTCCTGCTGGGCGTGGCGCAGCTTGTCGGGCTGTATTTCGATCCCGACGCCGGAATCTTCTATGTTCATCTCGCCTTTTTCGCGGTGGTGCTGTTCCGGCCGCAAGGGTTGATGGGGATCAAGCTGCCATGAAAGCCGCGATCGCGCTGATCGTCTTCGCGGCCGTCGCCGCCGTCGTGGGTTTGCTGGCGCCGATCTACGATTGGGCCGGCGGACTGCGCTTCGCCTCGGAAATGTTCCTCTATCTCGCCATGGCGCAGATGTGGAACCTGCTGGCCGGCTATGCCGGCCTGCTGTGCATGGGCCAACAGATGTTCATCGGCCTCGGCACCTACGCGCTGTTCTATTCGTCGCTCCAATTTAACGTCTCGCCTTATTGGGTGATGCCGTTGGCGGCGGTGTTCGCCGGGGCGATGGCGGCGCTGGCGGCCCTGTTCATGTTCCGCCTGCGGGTCATCTACTTCGCCATCGGCACCTGGATACTGTCCGACATGATCGCGAGCTTCATCTCGCGCACGCCCGAGCTGGGCGGCGCCTCGGGCTATCAACTGAGCGAGGTGCTGCCGCTGATCAATTTCGACTGGTTCGACCAGGTCATCTTCTGGATCGCGGCCGGCCTCGCCTATGCCGCGGTTTGGGGCGCCTATGCCTTGATGCGCTCCTCGATCGGGCTCGGGCTGATGAGCATTCGCGACAACGATCTCGCGGCGGCGAGCCTGGGCGTCGATGTCTGGATCAACCGCTTCATCGTGTTCGTGATCGCGGGCGCTGGTTGCGGCTTGGCCGGCAGCGTCTATTTCACCGCGCAACTGGCGATGGGGCCGCAACAGGCCTTCGATCCCAACTGGGTGGTGGCGATGCTGTTCATCACCATCGTCGGCGGCATCGGCACGCTCGAAGGCCCGATTCTCGGCACCGCGATCTATTTTGCGCTGCGCGAGGTTTTCACCAACGTGCTCGATCTGTCCGGCGCCTGGTACCTGATCGCGCTGGGCGGCGCGGCGATGATCGTGATGCTCTATGCCCCCACCGGCCTGTGGCCGGAAATCCGCGACCGGTTCGGCATCGCCGGATTGAGCGTGCGCCGCCGCCCGCCGCCCGGGCTGATCGCTAAAACTTCTTGAGCCGCAAGGCGGCGCCGAGGCGCGCCCGGTCGAAACCGCCCTTGGCGTCGCGCGCGATCCAGTCGCTCAAGGGCGGGTGCCAGAACCGCTCGTAGAGCTTGATGCCGTCGCCGAGCAGCGCCGGCACGTAGCTGAACGAGGATTTGGCCATGACCAGGATGTCGGCGCGGACCATGCGGTCGATGGTCGCGAACACGTCTTCGTTCAGGCGAAGCACGCAGCCGGCATCGACGAAGCGGCGGAACGAGGCGGGGTCGCCCTGCGAGTAGAGCTCGATCCGGAAGGGCAGCGACAAGGCCCGGCACGCGGCGGCGGTCTCGGCGATGGTGCGCAGCACCCGATCGTCGCCGCTGAAACGGTCGGCGTGGATTTCGCGCCGGACGTCGCCCCGCCGCATATGCACCGCGACAGTCGCGACGCCGGCCGCGGCCTCGGACTTCGGCCCGCCCTTGTCGGACAGCGCGTATTTCCGCCGCAAGGCGGGCAGGATGGCGCGATAGCCGTCGGGGTCGCGGTCGGCGAATTCGTGGTAATGGAGGCAGCTGACGACGACGCGCGGGTCGCGCCACAGCGCGCGGTCGGCGACGAATTCCTTGAGCGTCACGATCCGGTCGCGCGTGGCGTCGACTACCGTCTCGCCGGCGCCGAGCGAGAAGAATTCCTCCCAGCGCCGCGCCCAATCCGGCTCGCCTTCGCCGTGCGCCACGGTCGCGAGCGGAGTGTGGACATAGCGCAAGCCCAGGGCGGCGGCGAAATTCAACGCCGACATGGCGCCCTGAATCTGGGCGCCGCCGCCGTCGTTCCGGCCGCCGGTGGTGACGCCGATCGCCGGGTCGACGCGGCCGTCGCGGACGAGATCGCGGAGGCGAAGCGAACCCCGGGGCCAACCGAGGCGCCGGCGCACGGACCGCCTGAAATTGCGCAGGCTCAACGCCACGACGTCGCTCCCGCGCCGGCCCGCTCGAAAACTCTTGAACCGCGCCGAGCGGATATGCGTGAACTTGTCGTCGCGCAGCTTGTAGAAAATGAAGCTGACGCTGCGGATCGATTCGCCTTTCTTCATCGGCCGGACGATGAAATCGGGCCAGTCTTCGAGACAATGGAATTCGGTGTCGGCCTCGACCGCGATGCCGTCCCGGTCGATCACGAGCTGGCCGATCGTCAAGGTCTCGCGGATGCGCTTCTTGACCTCGCGATAGAATCCGAGGATCGCATCGCGGCCCCTCAGCGTCGCCACCGGCAGTTCCAGCACCACGTCGCCGGCGTAGAATTCGCCGAAACCCGCGAAGTCGTCGCGGTTAAAGGCGGCGATATAGTCGGCATACTGTTCTCGTGTGATCATGGTTCCGTCCCAAAATTCTCTTCCGTCGTCCCTGCGCAAGGCAGGGACCCAAGTAGGCGGCGTGCGTTGGCCCTGGATTCCTGCTTTCGCAGGAATGGCGGAAGTTGTTTGATCTTGATCTATTACGTCTCCTTGACGCTCAAAGACAACAGATGAACGCCGCCAGCCGCCTTTCCCGCCTTCATTCCATCGCCGATTTCCGCCGCGCCGCCCGGCGCGTTCTGCCGCGCATGGTGTTCGACTATGTCGATGGCGGCTCCGGCACGGAAAGCACTTTGCGCGAGAACGCCGCTGCCTTCGAGCGCATCCGCCTCGTCTCCGCCGCGCCCGCCGATGTGACGACGCGGTCGCTCGATATTTCGCTCTTCGGTCAGCGCCTCGCCATGCCGCTGATCGTGGCGCCTCTGGGCCTCGCCTCGTCTTTCTGGACCCAGGGCGAACTCGCCCTGGCGCGGGGCGCCGCCCGTCACGGCATCCCCTTCGTGCTGTCGAACAATGCGAGCGTGACGCTCGACGAGGCGATGGGTGCCGGCGCCGGGGCGAAATGGTTTCAGCTCTATGTGCCGCCCAACCGCGATGCCACCAAGGAATGGGCGCGTCGCGTCGGGGCGGCGGGCTTCGCGGCAATCGAGATCACCGTCGATACCGCGGTGCCGAGCCGGCGGCTTCGGGATCTGCGCGCGGGCTTCACCATGCCCTTCGCCTGGACGCCGCGAAAATTCCTCGATGTCGCGCTCCATCCCGAATGGGCGATGCGGATCGGGCCGCATGGCGCGCCGCGCCCGAGCCTGATGCACGCGGTGCCGTGGGGCGGCGAGGGCGCGGCGCCGGACATGCGCACCCGGCTATCGCCGGCGCTCGATTGGGATTTGCTGCGCTGGTTCCGCGACCAATGGCGCGGGCCGCTGATCGTCAAGGGCCTCGCCGACCCGCGCCAGGCCAAACGCGCGCTCGATGCCGGCATGGATGCGATCGTCATTTCCAATCATGGCGGGCGGCAATTGGATGGTGCCGTCGCCACCGTCGACATCCTGCCGGAATTCGTCGCCGAGGTCGGCGGCAGGCTCCCGATCCTGATCGATAGCGGCTTTCGCACCGGCACCGATGTGGTGAAGGCGCTGGCGCTGGGCGCCACCGCCGTGCAGATGGGCCGCGCGATGGCCTATGCCGTCGCCACCGCGGGCGAGGCCGGCGTGGCGCGCGCGCTCGATATCTTGCGCGCCGAGATCGATGTCGCGATGGCGTTGTGCGGCGTGACCAAGATCGGCGATCTGAACCCGGCCCTCATTCGGCGGATCGGGGCGCGGTAGCGGGACAATGACAAGGCGTTTCGGCTTGTTCTTGTTGGCCTTGACATTGGCCGGTTCCGCCGCCTCGGCGGATTCCACCGGCTCGTCCCCGCCGCCCGCCGCGGTGACCGAGGCCGCGCAGCTGCCTGGTCCCGCGTCGCCGGCGCTCGCCCGCATCTATATCTATCGTGGGATCGGCAACTATCTCCACCCGGCATGGGCGGGGGTTTGGCTCAATGACGTCAAGGTCGGCGCCGCCGCTCCGGGTACCTTCTTTCATCGGGACGTTCCGTCCGGTACCTACAAACTTACGGTCGACACCGACCTGCCCTATGTGGATCAATCCAGGACGCTAACGGTGGTCGCGAATAGCACGACTTTCGTCAGGGTCTATGTCGTCGAGGGCTACGGAATCTCTTTCTCCGGGACGACTGTGAATATTCCCAACGTATTTGGCGTGAACATCGTCGAAGGCACGGTCGCGCGTCGCGAGATCGCGCCGCTGACGCCGGCCAGTTAAGCAGCGGCCGTGACGGCCTTGTGCGGCGCGACCCGAATCGGCGATCTTACGCCGAGCGTGATCCGCAAAGTGGAAGGATACTCATGACCCATGCCTATCCCGAAGTGTTCGATTTCGCCGGCTTCAACGCGCCGTCGCGGATCGAATGCGACATCTACGACCTGATCGTCGAGGGCGAAATCCCGGCCGAGATCGACGGCTCGTGGTATCGCGCCATTCCCGATCCCGCCTTCCCGCCGAAATTCGCCAAGGACACCTATCTTTCGGGCGACGGCATGGTGAGCCTGATGCGGATCGAAAACGGCCATGCCGATTTCAAGCAGCGCTATGTCATGACCGAGCGCTTGAAGGACGATCGCGCGGCGCGGCGCGCGCTGCATGGCCTCTATCGCAATCCCTTTACCGACGATCCCTCGGTCAAGGGCAGGGACCGCACGGTCGCCAACACCACGCCGGTCTGGCACGGCGGCCGCCTCTTGATGACCAAGGAAGACGGTCTGCCTTACGAGGTCGACCCCAAGACGCTCGAAACCAAGGGCCAATTCAATTACGGCGGCCGGCTCAAGAGCCAGACCTTCACCGCGCACCCTCGGCTCGATGACGATTCGGGCGAGATGTTTTTCTTCGGCTACGAGGCCTCGGGCCTGGCGACGCGCGATGTCGCCTTCTGCATCGAGGACAAGAACGGCGAGCTTCAAAGCGAGGATTGGTTCCAAGTGCCCTATTGCGGGCTGATGCATGATTTCCTCGTCACCAAGGAGCATATCGTGTTTCCGCTGTGGCCGATGACGGCGGATTTGAAACGCCTCGCGGCGGGCGGCGCCCATTGGGTGTGGGAGCCCGAGAAGGGCAGCTATATCGGCATCATGCCGCGCGGCGGCTCGGTCAAGCATCTGCGCTGGTATCGGCTGCCGGCGCGCTGTTCGTTCCATTATCTCAACGCGCATTCCGACGGCAACCGCGTCCATATCGATTTCGCGCCGAGCAAGGTCGTGATGTTCCCCTTCATCCAGGATGCCTCGGGCCTTCACATTCCGCCGGACCAGGCGGGCGGGCGCGGCTATGTGCGCTGGACCTTCGATTTGTCGAAGCCCGGCGACGATTTCGAGGAAACGCCGATCGGCCCCGGCGGCGATATGCCCTGTGTCGCCCGGAAAGACGCGATGAAGAAATACGAGGTCGGCTACATTCAGACCTTCACGCCGCAAAACGGCCCGCCGCACGTGGCCGGACCGGTCGGCGCCGGCTTCAACACCGTCGTCCGCCTCGACCTCGCGGGCGGACAGCACCGCATGACGGGCTTAGGCGCCAACGCCACGGTGCAGGAGCATGTTCATATCCCGTCGCGAACGCCGGGCCATGAAGGCTATCTGATTTTCGCCGTCGATCGGCATGACACGATGCTGTCGGAGATCGCGATCCTCGAAGCGGGCAATATCGAACGCGGCCCGGTCGCGCGCGTCAAAATGCCGTTCCGCCTGCGTAATCAGGTCCATGGGCTTTGGGTCGAGAATTAGCGCGCGATCTTGCCTCGGCGCGCTGTATCCGACCGGATGGCGCGCGCCGATTGACTAGCGCCGACCGGTGCCGCATGGTTCGGCCCCGCTTTAGCAGCAATTCTCCAAACCGTCATGAATGAGGAAAAACTCGCGGCGATCGTCGATGCCGCTTGGCCAGAGCGCGACAAGATCGGGCCTGCGGCCAAGGGCGAGCTCAAGGACGCGGTCGAGGCGGCGCTGGACGGGCTCGATTCGGGCAGGCTGCGGGTCGCCGAAAAGACGCGCGGCCAGTGGCGTGTCCATGAATGGCTCAAGAAAGCCGTGCTGCTGTCGTTCCGCCTCGCCGATTCGGAGCCGATCCCCGGCGGCCCCGGCGATGCCCCCTGGTACGACAAGGTCGGCGCCAAGTTCGAGGATTGGGACGCGGCGCGATTTCGCCAGGCCGGCTTTCGCGCCGTGCCGGGCGCGGTGGTGCGGCGCTCGGCCTATGTCGCGCCCGGCGTCGTCTTGATGCCGTGCTTCGTCAATGTCGGCGCCCATATCGATCGCGGCACCATGATCGACACTTGGGCCACGGTCGGCTCCTGCGCGCAGGTCGGCAAGAACTGCCACATCTCGGGCGGCGTCGGCATCGGCGGCGTG
>JAATGI010000190.1 GCA_015654725.1 Rhodospirillales bacterium | reverse complement strand
TATGGCCGCTGCTCGCGTTGGGGCATCGTCGCGTTTGCGTCCTCGCTCGACCAGGCCGGGCCGATGACGCGCTCGGTGCGCGACGCCGCGATCCTGCTGCAAGCGATGGCGGGCCACGATCCAAAGGATTCGACCTCGGCGCCGCTGCCGGTGCCGGATTTCGTGGCGGCGCTGACCGGCGACATACGCGGCCTCAAGATCGGCATCCCCAGGGAATATCGCGTCGCGGGCATGCCGGGCGAGATCGAGACGCTGTGGCAGCGCGGCATCGATTGGATCAGGGCGGCGGGTGCCATGCCGGTCGAGATCAGCCTGCCGATGACCAAATACGCGCTCGCGACTTATTACATCATCGCGCCGGCCGAGGCATCGTCGAACCTGGCGCGTTATGACGGCGTGCGGTACGGGCTGCGCGTGCTGGGCGACACGATCGATGCGATGTACGAAAACACGCGCGCCGCCGGCTTCGGGCCGGAGGTCAAACGCCGCGTGCTGATCGGCACCTATGTTCTCTCCGCCGGTTATTACGACGCCTATTATTTGCGCGCGCAAAAAATCCGAACATTGATCGCGCGCGATTTCGACGAGGCGTTCAAGTCCTGCGACGCGATCCTGACGCCGACCGCGCCGTCGCCGGCCTTCGCGCTGGGCGAGAAGACGGACGATCCGATCGCGATGTATCTGAACGATGTCTTCACCGTGCCGGTCAATCTCGCCGGCCTGCCGGGCATTTCCGTGCCGGCGGGCTTGTCGGGCGATGGCTTGCCGCTCGGCCTGCAAGTTATCGGCCGCGCTTTCGACGAGGAAACCATGTTCCGCGTCGCCGGCGTCCTGGAAAGCGCCGCCGCGTTCGCGGCCGTACCGTCATCGGTGGCGGCGCGGAGCTAAGGGCGGTGAGGCCGAGATACAAATTAGGGCTTTTCCTCGCCGCGATAGGCGGCGGTGTCGCGATCGCGGCGTTGCAGCCGCCAGTCGAAGAACCGCCGATGACCGGTCCCCCCATGACCTTCCAGCTGGTGAAAGTGTCGCCGTTGTACGACGCGGTCTACGCGCAGGGCGAGATCACCACCGATACCGGAACGGCGTTCGCCGATTTCCTGAAGGCCAATCCGGTCAAGCCGGGGACGACGCTTTATTTCGACTCCCCCGGCGGCGATGTCGGGTCCGGGATCGAGCTCGGCCAGGCGATCCGCAAGGCCGGGCTCGACACCGCGGTGGCAATTCCCGCCGCTGGGACGGTCGCGACGCAGCCGGCGATGTGCGCCAGCGCCTGCACTCTCGCCTTTCTCGGCGGCGAGGAGCGGACCGTCGCCGCGAAATCGCGTTTTGGCGTGCATCGCTTCGAACTCGACAGCGATGTAAAAAATGTCGCGAAGAAAACGCAAAAGGTCGCCGGCATCCTTGTCGATTACATCGGCGATATGGGCGCCTCGCCGGAGATGTTCGCCTATGCGGCGCGGGACGGCAACGACGCGAAGAACGAGAATCATCAAATCATGTGGCTCGACGCCGACACGATGGCTAAGCTGAAAATCACCACCTCGGAAAACATCAAAGCGGTCATCGTCGACAGAACCGGCGCCGCCACGCTCAGGGTCAAGGACATCGACGGTGCCGACCAATTCGGCGAGATCGATTTTTATTGCTCGGGCAAGAATTTGGTCGCGCGCGGCTATTTCGCCAAGCCGGACGCTACCTATGACGCGAATACCGCGCTCGGGGTGAACTGGTCGGTGTCGGGCGCGGCGACGCCGGCGACAAATGTCGCCGTGCCCCAAGGTCAATATCGCGTCGTGCCGCCGGCATCGGGCAACCAGCAGTTGGCGGTTGATATCGACGTCACGCCACAAACCTTCGGGCTATTATTGGCCGCGAAATCGGTGTCGTTGCATGTCACCGGCCCGTCCTCTTACGCCGGCGTCGACGTCATCGGCGCGGCCAGCGCGTTGCCCGCCAAGGTGCCATCCTTGCTGAAAATCATATCGGTCTGCGCCGCATGACGAATCTCATCCAAGGCCGCACCGGCGAATGGGAAGTGGTGATCGGCCTCGAGACCCACGCCCATGTCATTGCCGAGGCGAAGCTCTTTTCGGCGGCGGCCACCGCGTTCGGCGCGGAACCAAACACGCAAGTCTCGCTGGTTGACGCGGCGTTTCCGGGCATGCTGCCGGTCATCAACCGCCATTGCGTCGAACAGGCGGTGAAGACCGGTCTCGGCATCGAGGCCGAAATCAATCTTGTGTCGGTGTTCGACCGCAAGAATTATTTCTATGCCGACCTGCCGGCGGGCTACCAAATTTCGCAATACACGAAGCCTATCGTCGGCAAGGGCTGGATCACCATCGATCTGCCCGACGGCACGACCCGCGATATCGGCGTCACGCGGCTTCATCTCGAGCAAGACGCCGGCAAGAGCCTGCACGATCAGCATCCGACGCTTACCTTCGTCGATCTGAACCGGGCGGGCGTGGCGCTGATGGAGATCGTGTCGGAGCCTGACATCCGTAGCGCCGAGGAAGCCGGCGCCTATGTGCGCAAATTGCGCTCGATCCTGCGCTATCTCGGCACTTGCGACGGCAATATGGAGGAAGGCTCGCTGCGCTGCGATTGCAATGTCTCGGTGCGCCGGCCTGGCGGGAAGCTCGGCACCCGCGCCGAGATCAAGAATGTGAACTCGATCCGCTTCGTCATGCAGGCGATCGATTACGAGGCGCGGCGCCAGATCGTGCTGATCGAAGACGGCGGCACCGTGATTCAAGAGACGCGGCTCTATGACGCGCAGCGCGGCGAGACGCGGCCGATGCGCTCCAAGGAAAATGACTACGATTATCGTTACTTCCCCGATCCCGATCTGTTGCCGCTGACCTTGGACGCGGCCTGGATCGAGCGGTTGAAGCGCGAGCTGCCGGAATTGCCCGACGCCAGGAAGGCGCGCTTCGTGTCGGATTTTGGCCTCTCGCCGTACGACGCCGATGTGCTGGTGGCGGAAAAATCCCATGCCGAATTTTTCGAAGACGTCGCGAAGGGCAGGGACGCGAAGCTCGCCGCCAATTGGGTCACGGGCGATCTGTTCGGCGCTTTGAACAAGCTCGGTCTCGGGATCGAGGCCTCGCCGGTTTCGGCGGCGGCTCTCGGTGAATTGCTCGACCTCATCGGCGACAACACGATCTCGGGCCGCATCGCCAAGGATGTGTTCGCGGCAATGCTGGAGACCGGCAAGGCCGCCGGCGCCATCGTCGCCGAGCGCGGCTTGCGCCAAGTCACCGATACCGGCGAAATCGAAGCCGCGATCGACGCGGTGCTGGCGGCGCATCCCGACAATGTCGCGCAGTACCGCGCCGGCAAGGACAAGCTCTATGGCTTTTTCGTCGGCCAAGTGATGAAGGCCACGCAGGGCAAGGCCAACCCCGCGCTGGTCAATGAATTGTTGAGGAAGAAGCTGGCGGGATAGTCGCGACATCCCATTTCGTCTTGGCCCGCTTTAGGCGGGCCATCCACGCATTTTTCCTTTCAACTTATTAGTAGATCCCCCGGATAAACCGGGGGATGACGGCTTCTTTCGGAAGCCGTCACTTCGTTCCATAGAGCCGATCCCCGGCGTCGCCGAGGCCCGGCACGATATAGCCGTGATCGTTGAGATGATCGTCGATGGCGGCGGTGAAAACCGGCACGTCGGGATGGGCGCCGCGGAAGGTGGCGATGCCCTCGGGCGCCGACAGCAGGCACAGGAATTTGATCTGCTTCGCGCCGCTTTTCTTCAAGCGCGATACGGCGGCGACCGCGGTATGTCCCGTGGCCAACATCGGGTCCGCGACGATCACCAGCCGGCCGGCGAGGTCGGGTACCTTATAAAAATATTCGATGGCCTGGAGCGTCTTGGGGTCGCGATAGAGCCCGATATGGCCGACACGCGCGCTCGGCACCAGATCGAGCATGCCTTGCACCAGCCCGTCGCCGGCGCGCAAAATCGCGATGAGGCACAGTTTCTTGCCCTCGATGGTCGGTGCGTCGTAGCGCGTCAACGGCGTGTCGATCGGCTCGTAGGCCAAGGGCAGATCGCGCGTCACCTCATAGGCGAGGAGCAGCGAAATCTCGCGCAGAAGCTGGCGGAACTTGCCGGTCGAGGTCGCGGCCCGGCGCATCAACGACAATTTATGCAGGATCAGCGGATGGCCGACGACGGTAACGCCTTCGCTCGTGCTATTCGCCATGCGCGCCCCCGCGTCGAGATATAGAAACCAAATTGAACCACCAAGACGCCAAGGCACCAAGAGGATTGCTATACCGGTCATGTCCGACCACGCGGAAGCGGGAATCCAGAAAAAGCGAAGATGCGGTTGCCCTGGGTTCCTGCTTCCGCAGGGACGACGAGAAGATTTCAGGTCTTCTCGAAAACGGAAACTACGCCCGGCCGTATTTGTCCTCGAAGCGGACGATGTCGTCCTCGCCGAGATAGGAGCCGGACTGCCCCTCGATCAGATGCAGCGTGATCTTGCCGGGGTTTTCGAGCCGGTGCGGCGTGCCGATCGGGATATAGGTGGATTGGTCCTCATGGAGGATCACTTCCTCGTTGCCGCGCGTCACCTTGGCGGTACCGCTCACCACCACCCAATGCTCGGCGCGGTGATGATGCATTTGCAACGACAGCTTGCCGCCGGGCTTGACGACGATGTGCTTGACCTGGACCCGGTCGCCGCTATGGATCGAGCGGAACGAGCCCCAGGGCCGATGCACCAGCGGATTCTCGGAGGCCTCGGCGCGGCCCTCGCGCTGGAGGCGCTTGACCAGGGCGGAGACATCCTCGGCGCGGTCGCGCTTGGCCACCATCACCGCGTCGGCGGTCGCGACCACGATCAAATCCTCGACCCCGAGCGTGACCAGAAGCCCATGCTCGGCGCGCAGATATGACCGCGTTGTGTCCTCGGCGACGACATCGCCGATGCGGACATCCTCATGCTCGTCCTTGAGGCCGAGGCGCCACAGCGCATCCCAGGTGCCGACATCGCTCCAACCCATCGCGACCGGCACGACGGCGGCGTGCGCGGTGTGCTCCATCACGGCATAGTCGATGGATTTGTTCGCGGCTTCGGCGAAGGCGGCCTGGTCGAGGCGCAGGAAATCGATGTCGCGCTTTGCGGCCGCGAGCGCGCGCCGGCACGCCGCCACCGTCGCGGGCTGGAGCCGCTCCAGCTCGGCGACATAGAGCGCCGCCGGAAACAGGAAAATGCCGCTGTTCCAGCAATAATCGCCGGCGGCGAGATAGGATTGGGCGCGGTCGCGGTCGGGCTTTTCGACGAAGGCGGCGACTTCGCAGACGCCGTCGAGTCCGTCGAGCGCGGCGCCGC
>JAATGI010000233.1 GCA_015654725.1 Rhodospirillales bacterium | reverse complement strand
GATCGGCACGAAAAGATTCGCGCTCTCCGGCGGCTGTCGCGGGCTGGCTTGCGCGTTGGTCGGCGCGGGATTCGATAGGCCGAGACCGTCCGGATCGGCATCCTCGGAGGCCCTTTTCGATGCTTCCGAGACCGCATCGGAAGCATTGCCCCCGACAAAAAACAGCGCTCTCCCCGAGGCGAAATCGGTCCTGTTCGGCGATTCCGAAGCGGCCAGTTCATCTGTGCCGGACCGGCTTATTCCCATCGCAAGGACGGCTTCCTTCGCGCCGGAACCGATCTTGGCGAGATAGTCCCAGGTCTCGTCCGGCAGCGGCGCGCCATGAAACAGATAGGCGTCGAATTGCGCCGGTCCTGCATTGTAGGCCGCGAATAGAGCGGGATAGCCGTAGCGATCGTACATCTCGCGCAGATAGGCGGCGCCGGCGAAAATGTTGTCGCGCGGATCGTATGGATCGCGTCCCAGGCCGAAGCGTGTCCGCAGTTCGGCATAGGTATCGGGCATCACCTGCATCAGGCCCATCGCCCCGGCCGAGGATGTAATCGGACGACCGTTGAGCATGGTTTCGCCGCCGCTTTCAGCCTGCATCACGGCGCGAATCCAGGCCTCGGGAATATCGAAACGCTTCGCGGCCTCGACGATGAGTGGCTGCCATCGATCCAACGGATTCTGCGCGACCAGTACTGTATGGGAGCGTTGTCCGATGAACGTCGGACGCCGGTCGGGCGTATTTGAACCGATCGCGTAGATCGCCAGCAGCGTCACCAGGTCCATAGCGGGACAAGCCTTCCGATGATCGATGACGCGGCGACAGGACCGAAATACCGGCCGTCGAAGGAGTCCGGCACGTCCGGCATCAACAGGAAAAATTCGCCGTTATGAAGCGCGCGGCATCCCGACCAGGCTGGTAGCGGCCGCCCGCGCGAATCTCCCGTCAACCGCGCCGCGACCGCGTTGCCATTGATTGCGACGGTCGTCCCGACAGCACAGACCGTGTCGCCACTTATGGCGGCGACGCGCTTCACGAGCGGCACGCCGGCGGGAAGGTAGCCGCGCGTGGCCGCCAGCCGACGCGCGGAATCCGGCAACTCGGCGAGCACGAAATCCCTACGCGACACCGGCCCGACCGCCAACCAATAAAGGCCCAAAGGCGCGCTGGCGCTTGCGTTCCAGACCAGACGCGGCGACGGGCGAGCGAGCATGGATACGCCAAGCGCGAACGTCGCGAGCACGGCAATCGCGACGATTCGGCGGGCGCGGGTGCGTTTGCGCCGCCGTTTCGGCGGCAATGTGACGGCGCCGCCATACCGTGGAAATTCCGGACGCCTATGCATCGGAGGTCGAGCGTTTCGCGCGCGACGTGGACCAGGCGTCGAGATCGTCGATGTGGTAGCGGACGTAGCGGCCGTGCTTGCGGTATTTAGGGCCGCCGCCGACGGTGCGCATCTTTTCCAGCGTCCGGCGCGACAGGCCGACATAGTGCGCGGCCTGCGCGGTCGTCAGGAACGGGCTGCCCTTTTTCGCCTTGGCGGCGCGTTCGGCTTCGTCGTCCATGACCCCTCGCTTCCGGTCGATCGGGCGAGCGACGGCGGGCATCGCTCCCGTGTCGGCGAGAATGGGCGCGCGAGCGGCGTTCCGGGACGGGCGAAAACTCAACCCCGAGTTTTCGCCGGTCCCGTGGACGGAGTTATAGGAATTGCGCGAAGCCCTCGCGCCCGAAGGCGCGAGGGTCGTTGCGTCTGGCCTTCAGTCGGCCGGGTTCCAGATGACGGCGAAGGCGTCGTCGTCGTCCTGGCCGGCGGCGCGGCCGAGATTGGCGTAGAGCTTGCGCGGGCCGAACTCCGGCGCCGCGAGGCTCAGGCTGACATATTCCTTGCCCGAGGTTTCGCCGGTCCGCAGCCACCCGGCGCCGATCTCGACGCCCTGAGTCAGCACCCGGAAGTCGGGCTGATTCTCGGCGCTCTTGGCCGAATTGGGCACGATATCGATGTCGGCGCGGATGGTGAGGGTCTTGAGCTGGCCCTTGTAGCCGCCGTTCGCTTGCTTGCTGACATGTCCGATTGCAGGCATTGCCTTGCTCCTTCGAAAGTCGCCGGGGCCAATTCCCCTGCGATGGCGGACCGTTCATGGGCGCGGCCTGACCCCGTGAACCCGAAGGGCCGCAGCGCAGCGGAGGACCCGAGCGGACAGGTTTTTTGAGCGTAGCGTTCGCGAGGAAGCCGCGTGGCACGCGGCGGGGAAAAAACCTGGCCGCGACGGTTTCAAGGGGGCCGGCCCCGCCCATAGGTCCAACGCCACGAGCAGGGGATTGGCCCAAGACGGAGAAGGAACGAGCATGCCGATTCGGGTGGCAGCGAGCATCGGCAACGCGGAAAACAGGGGCGGCACAAGGCGCGACGACCGCGCCACGATCGACCGTTGCCCGTTCGCGGCCGT
>JAATGI010000056.1 GCA_015654725.1 Rhodospirillales bacterium | reverse complement strand
CCCGCCCTGGATGGCCAGCGCCCGCGCCAGCAGCGCCGCCTGGTTGTAGCGGCGCGCGAACAGGCGCGTCCAATGCAGCGGCACCGGGATGACGAGATCGGCGTCGCGCAAAACCTCGGCGCCGGCGCGCTTCAGCCATTGGCCGAAGGCGGGCGCGAGATGCAGCCGGTCGCCATGCTTGAAGGCGAGGATGAGCTTGCGGCTCGCTTCGTCATAGCGCATGGCGGCGCGGGCGCGGTCGAAGCGCGGCGGTTCGCGCGCGCAATCGCCGCATAAGGCACTTTCGCCGAGATCGAAATCGAACGGCAGGCCGCAGCGCGCGCAACAAGGCCGGTCGAGAAAGGTGACGGCGCGCCAGCATTCGGCGCACAGCGTGCCGGCGGCGGTGGCGGGCGCGCCGCAGGACAGGCAGCGCGGCGGCAGCAGCAGATTGACCATTGTCGATGCCCACCGCCGCACCGACGGCGCCAGGACCAAGCTGGACATAAGCCATTGTGCGCCCGCTTCGCGCCCTTCTGTCAATCGGCTATGGCGCATGCGATATAGGGCCGATGGCCGAGTCGGCGAATCCCCTCCTCCTCTTCGACCGGCGCGCGGCGCGGCGGTTTCGCGAGCGCGCGGCGCGTCAATGGGGCAAGGCCGATTTTCTCGTCAACGAGGCGGCCGAGCGCCTCGCCGACCGGCTGGCGGATGTGACGCGCCGATTTCCGCTGGCGCTCGATCTCGGCTGTCGCGACGGCGTGCTGGCGCGGACGCTCCAAGGCCGCGGCGGCATCGAGACCTTGATTCAGATGGATTCGGCTCCGAGCTTCGCCCGCCGCGCGCCGGGCCCGCGTCTCGTCGGCGAGGCCGAGGCCTTGCCCTTCGGCATGGCGAGCTTCGATCTCATTCTGAGCGTGCTCGATCTCCACGCCGCCAACGATCTGCCGGGCGCGTTGTTCCAATTGCGCCAGGCCCTGAAGCCGGACGGGCTGCTGCTCGCCTCGCTGTTCGCGGGCGAGACTCTGACCGAGTTGCGCCGCGCCTGGATGGAGGCGGAACTGGCCGAGGAAGGCGGCGCCGGGATTCGCGTGGCGCCCTTCGCCGATCCGCGTGATCTGGGCGCCCTGCTGCAGCGCGCGGGCTTCGTGTTTCCGGTTGTCGACAGCGACGCCATCGAGGTGACGTATCCCGACGCGCTGGCGCTGATGCGCGATCTCAAGGCCATGGGCGAGGCCAATGCCGTGGCCGAGCGGCGGCGCGGCTTCACCCGCGCCACCACCTTCGCCCGCGCGGTCGAATTTTACCATTCGCTGTTCGGCCAGCCCGACGGGCGCGTCGCCGCGCGCTTCGAGATCGTGACCCTGACCGCCTGGGCGCCGCCTCCGGGCCAGAACGCACCCGGCCGCGCCAAGGCTTCGACGCCCCCCTATACATAGGCGCCGCCGCCGCGGACTCCGTCCGTTTCAAAGGGGTGGGCGCCGCCCGCTCCGGCAAATCCGTCAGAACCCGGATGCGGGCCGGCGCCCGCGCGCTTATTGCCCGGTGGTGGTCGTGCTGTGGCTGGTCGTGACGGTGCCGTAGCCTGGAGAAGCGGTCTGCTCGTCGTGAGAGCTGCTGGTCTCGGAGCCGTCCGGCGAGGTGGTGGTGCTCGAGCTGGAGCGGGCCTTGGTCCCGTCGCCGTCGCTGGTGTAGCTCTTGCTCTGTTCGGTTTCGGTTCCGTCGCTATCGATGCTTTTTTGAGATTTGGTCGCGCTGAAGCTCCCGTCCGCCGGAGCGACCGTCGTTTGCGTCGTCGTGGTCGTGTCCGAAGAGCTGCTTTGCGCCAACGCAGTACCCGTCATCATTGCGAAGGCGGTTAGGCCCGCAAGCCAAATTTTGGTCATGTCACGCTCTCTCTGTTGGGGTCGAGCCGCCGTGCTGGCGGAACTCGGTCGTCGCCGCTACTTTTTCAAGGCTTCGCGCATGGCGTCCTTGACGCCGCCGATGGCGTTCTGGACCTTGCCTTCGGCCTTGTCCGCCGCGCCGTCGGTCCGCAGCTTGCTATCGCCGGTCGCCTTGCCGATCGCTTCCTTGACCGCGCCCTTCGTCTCCTTGGCGGAGCCGGCGATCCTGTCCTTATCCATGTCCCTGTTCTCCTGGCATCACCATGACGACGCGCGATGTCGCGCGTTCGTGTGACGCGGCCGGAACATAGGCAGCGAGACACTTCGGCGGCAGGACCGGAAATTACCTAGAGCAAGTCCTTCAAGACCGGGATGAGCGGCTTGTCGGCGGGCGGCATCGCGTAGTCGTCGAGCTTGGCCGCGCGAACCCAGGCAAGGTGTTGACCTTCGAGCGCGCGGACCATCCCCTTCCAGCGCCGGCAGACATAAAGCGGCATCAGCAGATGAAAATCCGGGTAGCGATGCGAGGCGAACGTCAGCGGCGCGAGGCAGGATTCATGCGTATCGATGCCGAGCTCTTCCTTCATTTCCCGGATCAGCGCCGCTTCCGGGCTTTCGCCGGCCTTGAGCTTGCCGCCGGGAAATTCCCACAACCCCGCCATCGGCTTGCCTTCGGGGCGCTGCGCCAGCAACACGCGGCCGTCGGCGTCGATCAGCGCCACCGCGACGACGAGCAGAGTGGGGAGCGTGTCAGCTCCGGTAGCCGCCATTGATGTCGATATAGCCGTGGGTGAGGTCGCAGGTCCAGATCGTGGCCCGGCCGCGCCCGACGCCGAGATCGATGTCGATGTCGATCTCGCGGCCTTTCATATAGGCGGCGACCGGCGCCTCGTCATAGCCGGGCACCGGCCCGCCATCGGCAGCGATGCGCACGCCGCCGATGCTGATCGCGAGCCGGTCGCGGTCGGCTTTCTCGCCCGACTTGCCGATGGCGGCAACGATGCGGCCCCAATTGGGGTCGCTCGCCGCCAGCGCGGTCTTGACCAGGGGCGAATTGCCGATGGCGAGGCCGATCTTGCGCGCGCCTTTGGCCGAAGCCGCGCCGGTGACACGGATGGTGACGAATTTTTGCGCGCCCTCGCCGTCGCGCACGATCTGTTGCGCGAGGTCGGTCATCACCGCGTTGAGCGCGCGGCGAAATTCCTTGAGCCGAGGATCGTTGGCGCGCGTCACCCGCTTATGCTTGGCCTTGGCCGTGGCGCATAGCAGCACGGTATCGCTGGTCGAGGTGTCGCCATCGACCGTGATGCAGTTGAAAGAGCGCGCATTCGTCGCCGTCAGCACTTCCTGCAACACCTTTTGCGGCAGGGCGGCGTCGGTGAAGAGATAAGCGAGCATGGTCGCCATGTCGGGCGCGATCATGCCGGAGCCCTTGCAGAAACCGTTGATGGTGACGGTGACGCCGTCGATCGGCGCGGTCCGGGTCGCGAGCTTGGGGAAGGTGTCGGTGGTGAGAATCGCCTCCGCCGCCTCGCGCCAGGCCCGCGCATCGCCACGCGCCGATATCACCGCGGCAGGCAGCGCCGCCAAAATCTTGTCCGCCGGCGGCGGCTCGCCGATAACGCCGGTCGAGGAGATATAGACTTCGCGCCGGTCGCATTTCGCGAGCTTGGCCATCGCCGCGGCGGTTTGCGCCACCACCGCGACCCCGGCGCGACCGGTGAACGTGTTGGAATTT
>JAATGI010000457.1 GCA_015654725.1 Rhodospirillales bacterium | reverse complement strand
CGGCCCGCGGCGTTGGCGCGTTTGGCCAAGCTCAAGCTCGACCGCGCCTCCGCCACGATTTGGCTTAGCGACGGCATCGAGGATGGCGCCGCCCAGGATTTCGCGACGGCTCTGAGTCGGCTCGGGCCGCTCGGCGTTTATCAGGATGCGGGCGTTGACCGCGCGCATTTGCTGGCGGCGGCACCCGACCAGGGCAAGGATCTCGCGGTCGCGGCCCGGCGCGCCGACGCCGTGTTCGCACCCGGTGCCAGGAGCGCCACCGTCGCCTTCACCAATCTTCCGACCGAATTGCGCAACCGCGCCACCGAGGCCGTGATCGAGGGCGAGCGTTCGGCCGGCGCGACGCTGCTGCTGGACGAGCGCTGGCGCCGCCGCCCGGTCGGCATCGTCGCCAACGAAGCGGGCGCCGGGGCGCAGCCCTTGTTGAGCGGCGCCTATTATCTCGAACGCGCGCTGCAGCCTTTCGCCGAGGTCCGGCGCGGCGCGGTCGCGGCGCTGGTGAAGGGCGAGACCGCGGTGCTGGCGCTGCCCGACAGCGTGGCGGTCAATAGCGATGATCGCGCCGCGCTCGACCGTTGGATGAACGAGGGCGGGCTGGTGCTGCGCTTCGCCGGACCGCGCCTCGCCACGGCACCCGATGACGCGCTCTTGCCGGTGAAGCTGCGCGGCGGACGCATGCTCGGCAGCGCCTTGTCCTGGGAAAAGCCCGCGCCGCTCGCGCCCTTCACCGCCGACAGCCCGTTCGCCGGTCTTGCCGTGCCCGAGGATGTCACGGTGTCGCGCCAGGTCTTGGCCGAGCCGACGGTCGATCTCGAAGCCAAGACCTGGGCGCGATTGGCCGACGGCACGCCGCTTGTTACCGCCGAGCGGCGCGGCAAAGGCTGGCTGGTTTTGGTCCACACCACCGCCGATCCGGAATGGTCGAGCCTTGCCCTGTCCGGCCTGTTCGTCGATATGCTGCGCCGCGTGGTGGCGATGAGCGCGGGCGTTTCCGGCACCGCCGACACGCCGCTGCCGCCGGTCGCGACGCTCGACGGTTACGGCCGGCTCGGCGCGGCTTCGGCATCGGCCGAGACCATCGCCGCCGGCGCGTTCGCGCGCACGCTGGCCTCGCCGCGCCATCCGCCGGGCTTTTACGGCAACGAGGATTCGCGCCGCGCCCTCAGCCTGGCGCCCGCGATCAAGCGCTTCGACGCGATTTCGGCGCTGCCCGCCGATGCCACCCGCGCCAGCTACGCGCTCGGCCCCGAAATCGATTTCCGGCCCTGGCTCTTGGCCGCGGCGCTCCTGCTCGCGCTGATCGATCTGCTGATCGGCTACGGCTTGCGCGGGCTGTTGCCGCGTTTGGGCGCCGCGGGGCTGGTGCTGTGCGTCGCTCTGGCGGGGCCGCAAGCGCGGGCGGGCGACGGCATCGACGATCTCGATATCAAGGCCGCGAACCAGTTCCACCTCGCCTATATCCGCACCGGCGATCTCGAGGTCGATGAGGTGTCGCGCGCCGGCTTGATCGGCCTCGCCAATCAGCTCAACCGGCGCACCGCGGTCGATGTCGCCGAGCCGGTCTCGGTCGATGCCGAAAGCGACGAGCTGGTGTTTTTCCCGATCATCTATTGGCCGGTGGTGACGTATCAGGACCTGCCGTCGGCCAAGGCGGTCGAGCGCCTGAACCGCTATCTCGCCGCCGGCGGCATGATCGTGTTCGACACCCGCAACCAGGGCATCGGCACGCCGCTGTCGAACGAGCAAACCGAGATCAGCCTGCGCCGGATCGCGGCCGGCCTGCAAATTCCGCCGCTGGTGCCGATCCCGCCGGATCATGTCCTGACCAAGAGCTTCTATCTGATGCAGGAATTTCCCGGCCGCTGGGCCGACGGCCAGGTCTGGGTCGAGGCGGCCGACGATCGCGTCAATGACGGCGTCGCCACGGTGATCGTCGGCAGCAACGATTGGGCCGGCGCCTGGGCGGTGGATGAAAACGGCGCGCCGCTGTTCCCGGTGGTGCCGGGCGGCGAGCAGCAGCGCGAAATGGCCTATCGCTTCGGCATCAATCTGGTGATGTACGCCTTGACCGGCAATTACAAGACCGACCAGGTCCATGTCCCGGCGATCTTGGAGCGGTTGGGGCAATGAGCATCGCCGGCTGGAGCCTCGCCCTAGCACCCCTGCTGCCGCTCTGGGCGGTGGCGGGCTTCGCCCTCGCGGCGGCGCTGATTCTGGCCTTGGGCGGGTTGCGGCGGGCGCGCGGCCTTGT
>JAATGI010000479.1 GCA_015654725.1 Rhodospirillales bacterium | reverse complement strand
TGAGGACCGCCGCCGGGCCAGGACGCCATGCATTTTCTCGCCAGCTCCTTGCCCGCGACCTGCTCGAGGAAATCGACCAGCGCGAACATGCTTTCGGCGATATGGCCGTCGCCATCGATCACCGGATGATCGAGCTTGGCGCGAATCTCGGCGCCGACGATCGGCTCGAATTGGCCCATGGGTTGCCTCCCTGTTCGGCTGATATTCCGCCAAACCCACGACCGCTTCAACCGCCGGCCTCCTCTCAACCCTCCCAGCACGCGGGGGAGGGAAGACAACGCGCGGCGTTGTCGGGTGGGGGCGAGGACGTTAGAGTTCCCCCCGGCAATCGAGGAGGCGCGGATGAAAGCGGCGGTGGCGACGGAACAGGGCTTGGCGATACGCGAGGTGGCGAAGCCCTCGCCCAAGCCCAACGAGGTTCTGGTCAAGGTTCATGCCGCGGCACTCAACCGCGCCGACATCAACCAGGCCGTGGGCCAGAAACACGGCAATGCCGGCGGCATCGGCGCGGTCATCGGCATGGAATTCGCCGGCGAGGTCGAGGCGGTCGGCGCCGAGGCCAAGGGCATCAAATCGGGCGACCGCGTCACCTGCTCGGGCGCCGGCGCCTGGGCCGAGTACGCCGTGACCGATTGGGGCCGCGTCAACCCGCTGCCGCGCGGCCTCGATTTCACCCACGCCACGACGCTGCCGATCGCGCTCCAGACCATGCACAACGCCGTCGTGACCGTGGGCGGCATCGAGCCGGGGGAAAGCGTTTTGATCCAGGGTGCGTCGAGCGGCGTCGGGCTGATGGCGATGCAGATCGCCAAGGCCAAGGGCGCGCGCATCGTGATCGGCACTTCAAGCGATGCCGGGCGCCGTGCGCGGCTCGAGGAATTCGGCGCCGATCTGGCACTCGACCCGAAACATCCGGGCTGGGCCGAGCAGGCCTCGAAGGCCGCGGGCAACGGCGTCGATCTGATCGTCGATCAGGTCTCGGGCGGCGTCATGAACGACAATATGAAGGCCTGCGCCATCTTGGGCCGTATCGTCAATGTCGGGCGCCTCGGCGGCACCAGCGGCGAGTTCGATTACAACCTCCACGCCTTGAAACGCATCGATTATATCGGCGTCACCTTTCGCACCCGTTCCATCGAAGAAGTGCGCGATATCAATCGGCTGATGCGCGCCGATATCTGGCCGCTGGTCGAGGCCGGCACCTTGCGCCTGCCGCTCGACCGGACCTTCCCGCTCGACGAAACCGGCGCCGCGCTCGACTATATGAAGGCCAACCGCCATTTCGGCAAAATCGTCCTGACCGTCTAAGTCAAGGGAGACTCCCATGCGCGCCTATCAAGTGAAATCGCCCGGCATCGACGGGCTGACACCGGTCGAGTTGCCGCAACCCAAGCCCGGCCGGCGGCAAGTCCTGGTCAAGGTCGCGGCCTGCTCGCTCAATTACCGCGACTTGGCGGTCGCCAGCGGCACTTATCGGATGCCGATGAAGCCCAATGTGATTCCGCTGTCGGACGGCGCCGGCGAGGTGGTCGAGATCGGCGCCGAGGTCACCCGCTTCAAGGTCGGCGACAAGGTCGCCGGCAACTTCTCGCAGCGTTGGGAGGGCGGCAACCCCGCCGCCGACAGCGGCGGCCATGCCCTGGGTGGCTCCATCGACGGCATGCTCGCCGAGTATGTCGTGCTCGAGGAAACTGGCACGGTGAAGCTGCCGGCGCATTTCTCGCTGGAAGAAGGGGCGACCCTGCCCTGCGCCGGCGTCACCGCCTGGCACGCGGTGGTCGAGCATGGCTGGACCAAGGCCGGCAATACCGTGCTGGTGCAGGGCACCGGCGGCGTCTCGATCTTCGCGTTGCAATTCGCGCGGGCCTTAGGCGCCGAAGTGATCGTGACCTCGTCGAGCGACGAGAAGCTCGCCCGCGCCAAGAAGCTCGGCGCCAAGCACGGCATCAATTACAAGACCACGCCGGAATGGGACAAGGCGGCGGCGGAACTGACCGGCGGCGGCGTCGATCAAGTGATCGAGGTCGGCGGCGCCGGCACCTTCATGCGCTCGCTCGGCGCCATCAAGGTCGGCGGCAAGATCAGCATGATCGGCGTGCTGTCGCAGCCCCAGGGCGAATTCAACCCGATGATGATCCTGGGCAAGCGCGCCAACATCCAGGGCATTTCGGTCGGCTCGACCCAGATGTTCGAGGCCATGAACCGCGCCATCGCTGTCAACAGTCTCAAGCCGGCGATCGACAAGGTGTTTCCCTTCAACGAAACCCGCGCCGCCTTCAACTACCTGAAATCGGCCGCGCATTTCGGCAAGGTGGTGATCAGCCTGGCGTAGCTCACTCCTCCGGTAACCCCGCCTTGCGCAGCGCGTCGAAATAAGCCGGGACATTTGGCGAGCGTGTGATAACCCATTTGACGGTTATCTCTGGAACAACACGCTTCGCTTCCGCCAGCGCCGCCTTCGCCTCCACCTCATTGCCTTTGCGGGTGTAGGCCGCCGCCAACCAAGTGTAGGGAACCCAGGGCCGGAACCCTGCGGCGATTGCCTGATTCTCCTCCTCGATCGCGGCATCGTCATGGCCGAGACAAAATTCGGCATTGCCGATATTCATGTGCCAGAGCCCGATCGAGGGGTCGCGCGGGCTCAGTTTGAAGGCTTCCTTGATGTGCGCGATCGCTTGGTCGCAGAGTCCGAGCGGAAATTCGGCTTGACCCATGGCGAAATAGGCGGGCGCCGAATTTGGATTGATGGTCAAACCTGTTTGGGCCGCCTGCAGCGCCTCTGGCAATTGCTTCGTCAGGAACAGCATGGTGCTCTTAAGCCAGTAGGCATACGCGTAGTTGGGATTGATCGCGGTCGCCTTTGCCAGCATATCCATCGCCTCGGCCGCGGCGTCCGCCAAATTCGCCGTCCAGCCGAAGGCATAGGCCCGGACATCGGTATAGGCGATCCCGGCCAAGGCCTCCGCGTTTTGAGGATCGAGCTTCAACGCCTGCTCAAAAAACTCGCGTGCGGATTCACTCCGCTCTTTGTTTGGCGGCGGTTGCCACATCAAGGCCCAACCGCGCATCGTCAAATCGATCGCGTTGGGGTCTCTGGACTGGGCACTTTTCCCGGCTTCCGCCCTGACGAGTTCATAGCCCAAGGTATTGGCCAATCGTGCCACGACCTCGTCCTGCAGTTTGAACAAATCCACGACATCTTCCTCGAAACGGTCGGCCCAGAGATGCGCGCCGGATTCGGCGTCGATAAGCTGGGCGTTGACGCGGACATGGTTCTGGTCGCGTTGCACCGAGCCTTCAAGGACGTAACGGACATCGAGTTCCTTGGCGATTTCCTTGGCGTCGATATCCTTGCCCTTATAAGTGAACGCGGTGTTGCGCGCGATCACGAAGCTGTTGCGGATGCGGGACAGGTCGGTGGTGAGATTCTCGGTAATACCGTCGGCGAAATAGTCCTGGCTCGGATCGCCGCCTAGATTCGTAAACGGCAGCACGACAATGGAAAGACGCGCGGCTTCGGCCGGCGCCGGCACGTTCGCCGCGGCGGGCGCGGATTTGTTGGCCCCGAGGAAATACCAGGTGCCCCCGGCGATCACGATCAACAGCACGACGACGGCGAGCGCCGAAATCAAAATTCGGTTGCCACCCCGGCGAAGGCCAGGGTCCATCGTTGCCGTCGGCGCGATGGCGGCGTGGTGGATTCCGGCTTGCGCCGGAGTGGTGATTTGGTTTCGCGGATCGACCCGGTAAACCCGAACCGGCCGGGCAATGTTCTTCAATTGCTGTTCGCCGAGATCGTCGAAGGCGAAGCCAAGCTTATCCAAGACATGATCGCGCACCGTCGCCGAGACGCGGATGCCGCCCGGCTCGGCGATATTCTCCAACCGCGCGGCGATATTGACGCCATCGCCATAGATGTCGTCGCCATCGACGATGACATCGCCGAGATTGACGCCGACACGGAATTCGATGCGCCGGTCGGGCGCCGCCTCGGCGTTGCGCGCGATCATGCCGCGCTGGACATCGACGGCGCAGCGCACCGCGTCGACCACGCTGGCGAACTCGACCAGCATGCCGTCGCCGGTGGTCTTGATGATGCGGCCGCGATGTTCCTTGATCTTGGGATCGATCAACTCGCGGCGATGGGATTTGAGCCGCGCGAGCGTGCCCTCTTCGTCGGCCGCCATCAGCCGCGAATAGCCGGCAATATCCGCCGCCAGAATGGCGGTGAGCTTGCGCTCGATCTGATCCCCCACGGCGCCTCCGAACCGGTGCCGTCAATGATTGTGGGTGCCGGCGCGAGCCGGAGCAAGAGAGCCGCGCGACGACCTTTCTAACGTAAAATAATTGACAATAAACGCAAAATATGTATAATGGCATCGGTGGCTCGTCGGCCCCCGAAAATCGGCTTGTTGCAGTGCGGCATTGATTTTCGTTTATTAACAGGCCGCCGTGAAAATCACCTGTTAAAACAGGTCATGCGGGCTGAGTGCGTTGCACATGAACAGTTCCATTAACCCATTAACGCTTTATCGCTTGCCGGAACACTTTCCTAAGGTTGTAGATATTACATGACTCTACAACCTTTGGTTTTATCACCCGAGCGAAAAATCATGCTAGATCAAGCGGTTCCGGCCGGCGCCAGTCGCCTTCTGGTGATCGATGACGAGCCGGCGGTCGGCACTCTGGTCGGGCGGATCGCCCGCCGCGTCGGCTTCGACGTCATCGTCACCACCGATCCTTCCGATTTCAAGCAGCGCGTCCGCAACTGGCGCCCCGCGGTGATCATCCTCGATCTCGGCATGCCGGACACGGACGGTGTCGAGCTGTTGCGCTTTCTCGCCGAGGAGCGTGTCACCGCGCGGATCCTGATCGTCAGCGGCTTCGACGAGCGCATTCTCGAAGCCGCGAACCGGCTGGGCGCCGCGCGCGGCCTCAACATGGCGGGCATTCTGCGCAAGCCCGTGACCTTGGAGGACCTGACCGCCCTGCTCAAAAACATCGGCCACGACGTCAACGAGATCAACGCCCCGCGCCTCGCCGAGGCCATCGACGCCGGCGAGCTTTATCTCGAATACCAGCCGAAGGTCGATCTCGCGACCATGACGCCGTCGGGCTTCGAGGCGCTGGTGCGTTGGCGCCATCCCGAGCTCGGCGTGGTGCCGCCGATGAAATTCATTCCGGTCGCCGAGGATACCGATTTGATCCGTCGCCTGACGCAATGGGTGCTGGCCGAGGCGATGCGCCAGCGCGACTCCTGGTCGATCCCGAATCTGACGCTGTCGGTCGCGGTCAATCTGTCGGCCAAGAATGTCGATGGCGACGATCTGACCGAGCTGCTGGCGCCCGCCGGCACCGCGCGGGCCGTCGACCTCCGCAATCTGATCCTGGAATTGACCGAATCGGCGGCGATGCGCAACGCCGAACAGGCGACCGACCGCCTGACCCGCCTGCGCCTCAGGGGCGTCGGCCTGTCGATCGACGATTTCGGCACCGGTTATTCCTCGCTGCTGCAGTTGCAACGCTTGCCGTTCTCCGAATTGAAGATCGACAAATCCTTCGTCATCGATTGCGCCACCTCGAAGGAAAACGCCGCCATCGTCTATGCCATCATCGATCTGACCCACCGGCTCGGCCTCAAGGTCGTGGCCGAAGGGGTGGAAACCCGGGACGCGCTCCAGCTCTTGGCGCGCGCGGGCTGCGACGCGGCCCAGGGCTATTATATCAGCCGCCCGATCGGCGCCGAGAAAGTGCCGGAATGGATCGCGGCCAACCGCATCTTGGAGCTAGCCTGAGAGGCTCGGGTCGCCGGCGGTGGCGCTTTCCTCGGGCGAGAGACTGGGCGTGCGCCGGCTCACCAGCCAAATGCCGAACGCCACCAGCGCCATCGCCGCGATGAGCGTCGGCGACACCGGCTCGCCCAGCAGAACGGCACCGAACAGCAGCCCGAATAGCGGCGCCAGAAAAGAAAAGGCGGACAGCTTCGCCGCCGGATAACGGGTGATGAGCCAGAACCAGCCGAGATACGTGGCGAAGGCGACGATGACGATCTGCCAGGCGAGCAAGGCGAAGCCCAGCGCGGTGGGGCTGGTGAAGCCCGGCTCGCCGACGATCAGCGACAGCGGCGGCAATAGGATCGCCGACACCGCGAGCTGGTAGAACAGGATTTTGTTGGCGCTGATGCCCGCGAGCCAGACCCTCACCGTCACCGTGGTAGCGCCCCAGATGATGCCGCCCAAAAGCAGCATGGTGTCGCCGACCCATGAGGCACCCTTGGCGGCGCCGCCGAGAAAACCGTCGCCGAACGCGATCACGATGCCGGCGAAGGCGCAGACCAGGCCCACGGCCTGCCACGGCCCGAGCCGCTCCGACGGCACCAGGAAATGCGTCCCGATGGCGACGATAAAGGGCGAGCAATAGAGAAAGACGACGGCGCGCGATGCCGTGGTGTAATCGAGACCGACGAAAATGATGGCGAATTCGGCGGCGAACAACAGCCCGCCGCGAGGCCGGCCGCGAGCGAGCCGTCGCGCTCGAACAGCCTGACGCCCCGCCAGGCCGACCAGCCCCATAACAGCAGGCCGGCGCCGGTCGAGCGCAGCCCGGCTTGCAGAATCGGCGAAATGCTCTCATTCGCGGTTTTGGCGGCGACCTGGTTCAACCCCCACACCGCGCAAAACAGCACCATCAACCCGACGGCCACCAGATCGATGTCGCGGCGGTGTTCGTTCATCGGGATTCGAGCCGGTCGCCGTCGATCAACACGAAGGCCATGACGCAATTCCGCTCTGACCGGTTGCTCCAAGCATGGTTGGTGCCGCGCTGAATGCAGACATCGCCCGGTCGCATCAGCACCTCGCTATCATCGAGCACGAGATAGATCTCGCCGGAGAGCACGATGCCGTAATCGACCGTCTTGGTGCGGTGCATCCAGGGATGGCGTGCATTTTCGTGTTGCGTCAGCGCATGGGCGGCGCCGCCCATCGCGGCGAACGCGGCGCGGGTCGCCGCCGCCGAAGCGGCCGTTCGATGCGGCGCTTCCGGCTCGAATTCGACAATGCGCAGATTGTTGCCGAGGGGCGGCGGCTCCAGATTCATTGCCGGCGTTACCGGATCGGCCGGCCCCTGGATCGGCGCCGGCGCCCGGTCGATGGTCCAGAGATTGGTATAAGCGACCCCGCCCCGCGCCGGCGAGGTGCGGATATGCGGGCACGGCCCGTCCGCGATCACCACCGCTTTGCCCGCGGCATCGTGACCGGTGACGATGCGGCGAACGGCTTTGACGTCCATGCGTGCCTCCCCTTTTTTTCATCACGCCAGCTTTGGCGCGCCAAGGCAATCGCCGACAACGCATGGCAAATGCCTTGGTGGTTCAATCGTCCTTCGGCATCATGCCGGCATGAGGCGGGGGTTTTTCCTGGTCGTGCTTCTGCTGCTTGCGGCGCTCGCGCCGACTCGGCTCATCGCCGCCGACACGGTCGTGGTGTCGTCGAAAATCGACACCGAGGGCGCGCTTCTCGGCAACATGATCTTGCTCCTGTTGCGGCGGCATGGCATCGCCACTCAGAACAAGCTGCAGCTCGGCCCGACCCAGATCGTGCGGCGCGCGCTCTTGGCGGGCGAGATCGATCTCTATCCCGAATATACCGGCAACGGCGCGTTCTTCTTCAATCGCGAGGCCGACCCCGCGTGGCGCGATCCCGACCGCGGCTACGCGCTGGTGAAATCGCTCGACCGCGATGCCAACGATGTGATCTGGCTCGCGCCAGCGCCCGCCAACAATACCTGGGCGATCGCGGTGCGCGGCGATCTGGCGGCTCAACACAGTCTCGCGACGCTCGAGGATTTCGCCCGTTTTGTCGAGGGCGGCGGCGCGGTGCGGCTTGCCGCCTCGGCCGAGTTCGTCAATTCGCCCGGTGGCCTGCCGGCCTTCGAACGGGCCTATGGCTTTGCCTTGGCGCGGCGGCAGTTGCTGACGCTCGCGGGGGGTAACACTTCGGCGACGATGCGCGCCGCCGCCGAGCATATTTCCGGCGTCGACGCGGCGATGGCTTACGGCACCGACGGCGCGTTGGCGGCCTTGGGTCTGGTGGCGCTCCGAGACGATAAAGGCGCGCAGATCGTCTATCGCCCGGCACCGGTGGTGCGCGGCGCGACGTCGCGTGCTCATCCCGAGATCGCCGCCCTGCTCGATCCGGCGTTCGCATCGCTGACGCTCGAAAAGCTGCAAGTGTTGAATGCCAAGATTTCGGTCGATGGGCTCGATGCCGGCCACGTCGCCCAGGATTATCTGTCGGCCATGGGCTTTATCGCGAAATGAGGATGGCGCCGCGCAATCGGGTGCTGCTGACGCTGATACTGATCGGCGTCGCGGCGGCGCTTTCCGGCGGCTTCGTCATGCAAGCGCCGAACCGCCTCGTCTCTGGCACGCCGATCATGATTTGGAACGCCGCCGATTCGCCGATCCTGTTGGCGATCGCGGTCGGCCCGGCTTTGCTGATCGCCGCCAGTTTCGTTCGGCCGTCATCGATTCTTCATTGGGAGATGCTCGCGGTCAGCGCGACGCTGTTGCTGTTGCTGCTCGACGGCGCCGGAGTGAGCGCGGCGCGGCTGTCGCAAGGTGCGGCCCTCGCCGCGCGCATCTCGTTGGGCTGGGGATTTTGGATCATGAGTCTCTGCGCCGCTCTTGCCATCGTCGATTCGGCGCGGCGGTTGAAGCTCGCGCCATCGGCCCGGCTGGTGCTGGCGGTGGTGGTGGTTGGCGCCGCGGCTTGGCTCGCGGTGTCGGGACGGCTCGACCAGCTGTCGATCCTGCGCGAATTCGCGACGCGGCGGGAGTCATTCGCCATCGAACTCTCTCGCCACGCCACGCTCGTTATCGGCGCGCTGCTTCCGGCGCTGGCGATCGGCCTATTCCTGGCGGTATGGGCAACGCGCCAGCCCGCGATCAAGCCCGCCTTGTTCGGCACGCTCAACCTGTTGCAGACGATCCCCTCGGTCGCGCTGTTCGGCCTCTTGATCGCGCCGCTATCGGCGGTGGCTGCGGCGGTGCCGAGCCTCGCGGCACTCGGCATCGGCGGCATCGGCATCGCACCGGCGATCATCGCGCTGGTGCTCTATGCGTTGCTGCCGGTGGCGCGGAACGGCGTCGCCGGCATCGAGGCCGCCGATCCCGCGATCATCGAGGCCGCGCTCGGCATGGGCCTGACCAGGCGGCAGATTTTCTGGCGGGCGCAATTGCCGCTGGGCTTGCCGATCTTCCTCGCCGGCCTGCGCATCGTGCTGGTTCAGACGATCGGCTTGGCGGTGATCGCGGCGCTGATCGGCGGCGGCGGCTTGGGCACCTTCATCTTTCAAGGCGTCGGCCAATATGCCGTCGATCTGGTGTTGCTGGGCGCCATCCCGGTGACGCTGCTGGCGCTTGCCGCCGATTTCCTTTTGTCGCTTTCGGTAGCGGCACTCGATCGACGGAGAGCGGCATGATC
>JAATGI010000338.1 GCA_015654725.1 Rhodospirillales bacterium | reverse complement strand
TGGCGCGCTTGCTCCGCGAGCCTGTCGGCTTCGAGACGCGTGACGTCCGCGATCTGCCCCGGCACCTCGGCGGCGTAGCGGCGCGCTTCGGCGGCGCGCCCGGTCGCCACCAGCACCGCCGCCAAGCCGGCGATCGCCTCGCGATTGCCGGGCTTGTCATGCAGCACACGGCGATAGATTTCCTCGGCCTCGCGCCAGCGCTTGGTCTCGCGCATCACCTGCGCCAGCACCAAATCGGCTTCGACATTGCCGTCGAAGGGATGCGCCATCGCCTCGCGCGCTTTTTCCTCCGCCACCCGGATATTGCGCGCGCGCAGCGCGGCCTTGGCGTCGCCGACGGCTTCGAGATACACCACCGAGGCGAGCGCGTCGCTCCAACGCGTGCCGCCGCCGTTCGCCTGGCCGACGGCGCGTGACAACATCTCATGCGCGTCGTGCAACCGGCCTTCGCGCTCCAGCACGACGCCCATGCCGCCCAAGGCATCGACGTCGTTGGCGTTCTGGCGCAACAAGGCGTCGAACAGCGCGGCCGCTTCCTTCAGATGTCCGGCATTGAGTTCGTCGAACGCGCGTTTATGCGCGGCGTCGGCCGTGTACTGCACCGACGTGGCGGGGTTCTGGATGGTCTCGAACTTCTGCGCCACGGCGCCGTCGCTGGCATGGCCGGCGAGATAGGCCTGATAAAGTGGCGCGTCGTTCCTGGTCGCGCCGAGCCAGATCAAGGCGTCGTGCCAGGCTTGGGTCGCCAACTGTCCGATCGACGGATCGGCCGCGATCCGCGACAGAATCGCGATGCCGTCGCGCCGGGTTTCCTCGTGATAGGTGAGCACGCGCGCGTAGCTGTATTGCACCGAGAGGTCGCCTTGCATCGCGGCGGCGAGCTGCTTCAGCTCGCGGGCCGCTTCCTCCCAGCCGCTTTTCGTGCCGGCGAGCGTTTCGTAATATTCCCTGGCCAGGTCGGGCGGCGGTGCCTGCCCGTTGAGCGCCTTTTGATAGGCGGCGACGGCGGCGTCGTATTGACCGTCCTTGGCGAGGCGCCGCGCTTCGTCGATGAGATTGGGATTGATCGCGCCGACCGCGATGGCGCGGTCGAGCACCGTGACCTCCGGCGCGTCGGGACGGACGGCGCGTAGTCGCGCGGCGTAGCTCTTCGCCTGCGGCTCGTGGCCGGCCCGCGCCTCGATCAAGCCGAGATGCAGCAGGGCGTCGGTATTCTCGGCGTCGGATTCCAGCAGCTTCTGCCATGCGACCATGGCGCGATCCGGGCGGTGCCGGTCTTCCCAATAGCGCCCCTGCTCTTCCAACGTGCGCTGCGCGGGGGTGAGGTCCGCGTAGGCAGTCCCGGCCAGCAATGTCAGCGCCAGCGCGGCGAGCGCGGCGCCCCCAATACGCCGTCCTTCCCAATTCGACATAGTTCACTCTTCCATTTCACCGGCGTTTTTCGCTGCCGGTTTGTTATTACGTATGCGGTACTACCGATTGGCTCCTTGCAGGCGCCGACGCGCTTTGACGCCCAGCACGACAAACGCGACAGCCCCGAGAGCCGCGCACGCCGCGAACAGCAAGATCGCGATGACGATCGGTTGATCCGATATGCTCCAGCGCAGCCACGTCCAGCGCGAGATCGTGCCGATGTCGTAGCGCGCCATCAGGCGATAGCTTTGAATGTCGTTGCCGCGCTCCAGCACCACGTCGTCCTGCACCTTGGCGAGCTGATCGCCGGATTGCAGGGTCTGCGAGGTCTGCAAGACATGGGCGGCGTCGGACCCGGTGACGGCGACCACGCTGCGATCGTCGTTGAGCGGCGATTGGAAGCCGATGAGCGCGCCTTCGCCGCTGGTCGAGGATTGCAGCCAGTCGTTCACGTCGCCGGTGTCGCCGCGCCGGTTCCGCCACTCGAACAGCATCTGAAATTTTTCCCAGGTGCTGGGGGCGGCGACGCGCAATTCGCCGCCTTCGATCACGAGACCGGTATGGTAGGACCAGTCGCCCAACAGCGGCTGATGCGTGTAAGAGCCGATCAGCAGCAGGTCGCGGCCCGCCACCGTGCCGACATCGCCGGCCCGGACCACCGCCGCGCGCGTTCCGGCATAACCGGTCGCCTCGCCGAACAGCGCCATCGATTCCAGGAAGGCTTGGACATCGTCCGTCGTGACCGTGTCGGGCATCACCACCGCGGTACGCGACAAGTCCGCGTTGCGGGTGAAGGGAAAGCCCGCGTTGGCGAAGAATGACAGGTTCGGCATCGCCGTGTAGTGCGGGGTCTGCGACATGTCGATCGTCGAGTTCGGATCGACATCCTCGGTCAGTGCCGCCGCTCCCGCCGCGTCGCATTCGGGGCTCGGCACCATCGAGAAATAAAAGGTCAGCCGGTTGCGGCCCGTCAGCAGGTAGGGCGGGATATTGACCGTCTCTTCGTGATTGGGAATGTCGGGCGCGAGGAACGCGGTGCCTTCGGCGAGCGGCAGGCTGCGGAACCAATTGCCGTTGATCGCGATGTCGAGCTGCGAGGCGCCGAGATTGACGACGCGCTCCGGCGTGACATGGAAATGCAACAGCAGCGGTATGGCGGTGTCGATCCAGTTGAAATAGTCGGGCGCGGTCTTGAAATCGATCCTGACCTCGTCGGGACGGAAGCCGCGCGAGCGGAGTTGGTCCTCGCTCGCGAGTTCGGAGAATTTGACCGGACGGGTATCCGGCAGCCAGCCGGGCACGTCATAGGGCGGCCGCTCCGCCGAATCCGAAGGCGTCACCGCCGAGACCGCGCCGGGCTTGATGGCGCCGCCGCCTTGCGCCAGGCCGCGCGCCGCGGTCTTGAGATCGGCGGCATCGCGCCCCATGACCAGGAGCAGTTTGCCCGACGGATCGACCGGATTCTGAGTGACCGCGACCGTCGGCCCGACCGCTTGCGGCAGGGCGACGCCCGGCAACGAATCGTTGCCGGCGACGAAGACGATGGCATTGCCGGGTGGAATCGCGCCGAACGACGCCGGCAGCTGCACGCCGCGATAACCGGCGAGGCTGCCGAGCCAGGTGGCGACGATGCCGGCGGCTTCGAGCGTCGCCGGCGACGGATTCTGCGCGAACACGAAGCTCGCCGCCACCTTGTGGGGATCGCGCTGGTCGACGAACGGCAACGGCAGAATCGACAGATCGCTCGCCAGCGGCAACCGGTCCGACGCGATATCAATCGCGCTGGTCGGGTCGATGCTCAGCCATGGCCCGTTTTCGTTGATCCGGCACGAGTTCGCGGCGACGCCGAGGAGCTTGAAATTGACCCGGTTGTAGTCGCCGAGCAAAACCGGATCGATCGGCAGATCGACCGCGGTGGCTTCGTGCCGGTCGCCGCCGACATCGACGGTGCCGACCTGATCGCCGTTGAGCGCCACTTCAAGCCGGGCATCGGAGGGAAAGCCGGCCGAATTGGCCAGAATCAAATGCAGGCGCGCGGCGGTGATGACTTCGTCGCGGCGGACCGAATAGGACACGCCGCTTTCCGGCGCGCCCTCGATCAGGCGGAAGCCGCTGCCGGCGCCGAGATCCTTGAAGGAATAAGAGGTATAGCCGCTCGCCGGGAATTGCGCCGGGGGGGCGGGTGGCGCGGGTGTGGACGCCGCCGGCGGGACCGCGGTGGTGGCCTCGTTCGCCGGCGCGGCCGGGGCGTGAGTGGGGGCTGGGGTCTGGGCCCAAGCGGCGACGGCCGCGAGGGAAAGCAACAATGCGAGCGCGGCCGTCCTCATTTTTCGGCTCCGTCGCGCCGCCGCACCGCGGCGCCAACCGTGCCGAGACCGACCCGCAGCACGCGGGTCAGCGAGCGGAACGGACCTTCGATCGGGCCGTATTCCCATCCGGTCCAGGCATCGCCGCGGCCGAGAATCGCCGAGACCAGGAGCTGCTCCTCCTCAAGCGTGAGCGGCGCGAAGGAGATGCGCAGGATGCCGCCGCCGCCGCCGACGACGGTCGCCGGAAACAACGCGTCCTGCGAGCCGCAGGGCAGCCGGACAACGACTTTATCCGCATGGTCGCCAAGGGTCGCGTCCTCAAGCCGGAAGGCACCGCCGCCCTTCGACAGGTTCAGCGTCCAGGCGCCGGTTTGGCGTCCGTCGGGCAAGAAGATGGTCGCCGGCAATTCGGCGTCGATACGGACGCTGCGGCGCACTTGCCGGCGCTCGCGGCCCACCGACAACACCGCCAACATCACCATCAGGCTGAAGGTCGCCCACGCCAGATTGATCAAGATCACGCTCTTGACGTCGATCGGCACGCCCCACCACCAGCGCAGGATGCCGCACACGATTCCGGCCACCAGCGCGACACAGACCACGATATGCGGCCGCAGCAGCTTGGTGTCGAAATAGTCCTTATCCACCAGGCCGCCCTTCGAGGTGACGTTGAAGCCGCTGCCGGATCGTGGCGCGACCAGCGTCCTCATGGTCGGGATCAGGAGATGAAAGGCGAGCGAGGTTTCGTAGATCTCGTTCCAGAACGAGTGCCGGTATTTGCCTTGCACATAGGCGTTGGTGATGAGGGTGTGGAACAGATGCGGCCCGGCATAGGCGACCAGCAGGAAGGCGCTGGTGCGGATGATGTTGATGTTGAGAATGAGGTAGGCGAGCGGCGCCAGCAGGAACACGACGCGCGGCAGCGCGAATAGGAAATGCGCCATCGCGTTGGTGTAGCAGACGCGCTGGCCGAAGCTCAGGCCACGTCCGAACATCGGATTGTCGAGGCGGAAAATCTGAATCATGCCACGCGCCCAGCGCATGCGCTGGCCGACATGAATGGCGAAGCGCTCGGTCGCGAGACCGGCCGCGAGCGGAATGTCGAGATAGGCCGAGTTCCAACCGGCGCGATGCATCTTGAGCGCGGTGTGCGCGTCCTCGGTCACGGTTTCGGTCGCGAAACCGCCGATGCTGTCCAGCGCCTTGCGCCGAACCACCGCGCACGAGCCGCAGAAGAACGTCGCGTTCCAGAAATCGTTGCCGTCCTGGACCAGGCCGTAGAACAGGCGGCCCTCCGGCGGCACTTGATGTTCGATCTTGAGATTGCGCTCGAACGGATCGGGCGAATAGAAATGATGCGGCGTCTGGACCACCGCCAGCCTCGCCTCGCGGATCAGCCATCCCACCGTCATTTGCAGGAAGCTGCGCGTCGGCACGTGATCGCAATCGAAGAACGCGATCAGGTCGCTATGGGTGCGCTGAAGCGCGTTGTTGAGATTGCCGGCCTTGGCGTGCTTGTTGTCGGGGCGCGAGATGTAGCCGCAGCCCACGGACTCGCAGAACCGCCGGAATTCGGCGCGCCGGCCGTCATCGAGGCACCACACCTTGAGCTTGTCGCGCGGGTAGTCCATCGACATCGCGGAAAAGATCGTGTCGCGTACGATCGAGAGCGGCTCGTTGAAGGTCGGAATGAAGACATCGACCGTCGGCCACAGCCGGACATCGTCCGGCATCGGTACCGGCCGGCGGTGCAGCGGCCACGCGGTTTGGACGTAGCCGAAGGCCAGCACGAGCAAGGCGTAGATTTCCGAACCCAGCAGCACCCAACCGAGGAAGCCTTCGAGCGGCGATTGGAAATCGGTGGTCTGGGTGATGCGCCAAAAGATGTAGCGCATCGACACCGCGACCGACATCAACGACATCGCCAACACCAAATAGCGATTGGCGAAGCGCCGCATGACCAGGAGAGTGGCGCAGGTACCGATCGCGAACAGCGCTTGCTCTTCCAGGCCCATCGGCGCGATCGCGACCAACGCCAGCATGACCACCGAGAGCAAGATAATGACGATGAAGCCGGGACTGACGCGGGAACGGCGCGCCTCCCGCGGCGGCGTCTCCGGCTCGCGAGTAATGGGTTGGGGGGCTTCGGCGACGGCGCTCAATGGACTTCTCCATGCGGGGCGCACAGGCGATCGACTTCGATCGCCAGCGCGACGAGGCCGCGGGCGGCCTTGGATGAATGATCGTGAAGCAAGATCGGCCGGCGCGAGGCGAGCGCCTCGTCGACCATTTCGTCGCGCTCGATGGTGGCGGCGAGCTTGGCGCCGAACGCCTGGCCCAGCAAGGAACGGATGCCGCGTTGCAGACGGCTCGTCTCGTCGTAGAAATTCGCGACCACGATGGTGCGCGGCATGATGCCGTCGGCGGCGAAAAAAGCGTCCGCGTCCGCCAGCGACAGCGCGGCATAGGAGCCGGCATCGGTGGCGGTGGCGACGATGACGACGTTGGCGGCCGCGAGCAGTCCGCGCCCGCCGGCCGACGGCATGGTGGGCGCGTCCACGATCACCATGCGCCCGGTCGCGAGCTCGGCGAGATTGGCGATGACGCGGCCGGTATCGGTCGCGAGCAGGCCCGCGACCGAACCGGACAAGGCTCCGCGGACACGGCCGAACGGCATCACATCGATGCCGGCCTCGGCGCCGTAGACCGAATCTTCCCATGACGCGCCCGCCAGCATCTGCGCGGCAAAACCGCGATCGTCGAACGGGTCGAGGCCGAAATGAAGCTTCAGCGCGTCTTGCGGATTGAAATCGGCCGCCAGCACGCGCCAGCCCACGCTGCGCAAGCCGACGGCGAGATTGGCCGCCAGCATGGTCTTGCCGGCGCCGCCCTTGAGCGAGGTGATGGCGACGAGCGGCATTAGCGTTTCAACCGTTCGAACATTTCCGCGGGCGACAGTTCGACCCGTCCGCGCAGCCGGTCGCGCGGTTCGATTGTCACCGGCGCCTCGG
>JAATGI010000128.1 GCA_015654725.1 Rhodospirillales bacterium | reverse complement strand
CTCGCCGTGCTGCGCATCGACACGCATGGCGAGAAATTGCCGGTGCTCGAACTGGGCGACAGCGACCAACTCGAAGTCGGCGATCTGGTGCTCGCCATCGGCGATCCCTTCGGCGTCGGCCAGACCGTCACGAGCGGCATCGTCTCGGGCCTAGCGCGGTCGATCGGCACCGCCGATTTCGGTTCCTTCATTCAGACCGACGCCGCGATCAATCCCGGCAATTCGGGCGGCGCGCTGGTCGATCTCGATGGCCGTCTTATCGGCATCAATACGGCGCTGTTCTCGCAATCGGGCGGCTCGGTCGGGATCGGCTTCGCGATCCCGACGAGCATGGTGCGCACCGTGCTCGACGCCGCCGAACATGGCGGCAAGGTCACGCGGCCTCGGCTCGGCGCCTCGACCCAGCCGGTGACGCCGGAACTGGCGCGAAGCCTTCGCCTTCCCAACCCCGAGGGCGCGCTGGTGAAGGATGTGGCGCCACACGGTCCCGCCGCGGCGGCGGGCTTGCGCGTCGGCGACGCGATCCTGTCGGTGAACGGCCACGTCGTCGCCGACCCCGATGAATTGCGGTTCCGCGTCGCCACCTTGCCGACCACCGGGAAGGCCGAGCTTATCGTATGGCGCGACGGCAAGCCCCAGCGGCTTTCGGTGACGCTGACGGCGCCGCCGGACGATCCGCCGCGCGAGCTGACCGCGCTTCATGGCCGCGAGCCGTTCGCCGGCGCCACCGTCGGCAATCTCAACCCCGCCTTCGCCGAGGAACTCGGCGTCGATGCCACCGCGACCGGCGTGATCGTGACCCGCGTGGCCGCCAACAGCATCGCCGCCGGTCTCGGCATCGAGCCCGGCGATATCGTGGTCGGCGTCAATGATCGCGACATCGACAGCGTCGCCGGTTTGCGCGCGGCGGCCGACGAGCCGGCGCCGTGGCGCGTCACCATCCAACGCGGCGACAAGCGGCTCAGCATGACCGTCGGCGAGTGATGTCTCTCTTCGAAAAAGACGCGCCGCGCCCCTTGGCCGACCGGCTACGCCCCGCGCGTCTCGCCGATGTCGTCGGCCAGGATCACCTCCTGGGCGCGGACGGTCCGATCGGCCGGATGGTGGCCGCGCACCGGCTCGCCTCGATGATTCTGTGGGGACCGCCGGGCTGCGGCAAGACCACGATTGCGCGGCTCCTGGCGCAGGCCACGTCCATGCATTTCGAGCCGTTGTCCGCCGTGTTCTCCGGTGTCGCCGATTTGCGCAAGATCTTCGACGCCGCCAAGAAGCGCCGCGATATGGGCCAGGGCACGCTCTTGTTCGTCGATGAAATTCATCGCTTCAACCGCGCGCAGCAGGACGGGTTCTTGCCTTATGTCGAGGACGGCACCATCACGCTGGTCGGCGCCACCACGGAGAATCCATCCTTCGAACTGAACGGCGCGCTATTGTCGCGCTGCCAGGTCTTCGTCTTGAGACGGCTCGAGGACGAGGCGCTGGACATTCTGACCGCGCGCGCCGAAGCGGCGCTCGGCAAGAAACTGCCGCTCGATGACGAGGCGCGCCAGGCCTTGAAGGCGATGGCCGACGGCGACGGCCGGTTTCTCATCAATCTCGCCGAGGAACTCGCGATTCTGCCGGACGGCACGCGGCTCGACATCGCCGGGCTGACGGCCGCCGTGGAGAAACGCGCGCCGCTTTACGACAAGGCGCAGGAAGGCCACTACAACCTCATCAGCGCCTTGCACAAGGCGGTGCGCGGCTCCGACGTCGATGCCGCGCTTTATTGGCTGGCGCGCATGCTGGTCGGCGGCGAGCATCCCATCTATATCGTCCGCCGCGTCGCGCGCATGGCGGTCGAGGATATCGGCCTCGCCGATCCGCAGGCACTGGTGCAGGCGATCGCGGCCTGGGACGCCTATGAGCGGTTGGGTTCGCCCGAGGGCGAGCTCGCCATCGCGCAGGCGGTGATCTATATCGCGACCGCGCCGAAATCGACCGCCGCCTATCGCGCCTTCGGCGCAGCGCGGCGCGCGGCCAAGGACAGCGGCTCGCTGATGCCGCCGATGCACGCCGTCAACGCGCCGACGAAATTAATGCGCGAATTGGGCTATTCCGAGGGCTATATCTACGATCCCGACTCGCCCGAGGGCTTTTCCGGCCTCGATTATTTTCCCGACGCCCTGCCGCGCGAGACCTTCTATCGCCCGCTGGAGCGAGGCTTCGAGCGCGAGATCAAGAAGCGGCTCGACTATTGGGACAAGCTCAGGCAACGCAAATCCGAGGACAAGCCCGAATGAGCGGCGTCGAGCTTAAATCGGTCGCGGCCGACGACGCGGATATCCGGCTCGACCGCTGGTTCAAGCGCCATTTCCCGGCGCTCGGCCATGGCCGGCTGGAGAAGCTGCTGCGCACCGGGCAAATCCGCCTCGACGGCAAACGCGCCAGCGCCGGCGACCGCGTCGCCGCCGGACAAACGGTGCGGGTGCCGCCGCTCGGCGATTTGACGCCGCTGCCGAAGCCCGTCTTCGTCGCGCCGAAGAAAGACGATGTCGCGCTGTTGCTGCGCTCGATCCTGCATCGCGACGACGCCGTGATCGTCATCGACAAATCGCCCGGCCTCGCGGTGCAAGGCGGCACCGCGACCGACCGCCATCTCGACGCCATGCTCGACGCGCTTAAATTCGATGGCGAGCGGCCGCGCCTGGTCCATCGCCTCGACAAGGACACCAGCGGCGTATTGGTTCTGGCACGCACCGCGGTCGCCGCGCGCAAGCTCACGCAGGCGTTTCGCGAAAAAACGACGCGCAAGATTTATTGGGCCGCCGTGGTCGGCTTGCCAAAACTGCGCGAGGGCCGCATCGACCTGCCCTTGGCGAAGCTGCCCGGCCCGGCGGGAGAGCGCGTCGCTCATGACGAAGACGAGGGCAAGCGCGCGATCACCGATTACCGCGTCGTCGCGAATGCCGGCAACAAGATCGCCTGGGTGGCGATGAAGCCGATCACGGGCCGCACTCATCAGCTCCGCGCTCATATGGCGGCGCTCGCCACGCCGATCCTGGGCGACGGCAAATATGGCGCCGCCGCCGCGCATCCTTCGGGCATCGCGGACACGCGCAAGCTTCATCTCCACGCCCGCGCCTTGGCCGTGCCTCATCCCGATGGCGGCACGCTCAAGATCGTGGCGCCGTTGCCCGCGCATATGAAACGGACTTGGGATTTTTTCGGCTTCGAGGAAAGCGACGAACGCGATCCGTTCGCGGGCTTCGCCGATGACGAATAGCGCGAGCCGATTTTACCGGGACGTCGCCATCGTCGCGGCTGAGCGGGGCTTCGCCGTGACGCTCGACGGCAAGCCCTTGCGCACGCCGGATCGGAACGAGCTGGTGGCGCCGAACCGCGCCTTGGCCGAGGCAATGGCGGCGGAATGGCGCGTGCAGTCTGGCAAGATCGAGCCGCGCCTCTTGCCGCTGACGAGGCTCGCCAATGCCGCGATCGATCTGGTCGCGACGCGGCATGCCAGCGTCGTCGCCGAGACCGCGAAATATGCCGAGACCGATCTTGTCTGCTATCGCGCGGCGCATCCGCCCGAACTGGTGGCGCGGCAGGCGCGGAACTGGCAGCCGCTCCTCGATTGGGCGGCCGAGCGCTATGGCGTCCTAACTGTCACCACCGGCATTCAACCGCTGACTCAACCGGCGGAAAGTCTCGCCGCTTTCGCCGCCGCGGTCGCGCGCTATCGCGCGATGGAGTTGATCGCGCTGCGTCTCGCCACCGCGACCAGCGGCTCGCTGGTGATCGCGTTGGCGTTGATGGAGGGTTTGCTCGATGCGGATTCTGCCTTCGCCGCCGCCGAGCTCGATCAGAGCTTCCAGATCGAGAAATGGGGCGAAGACGCGGAGCAGGCGAAGCGCCGTGCCGGCCTCAAGGAGGACATGGCGCTCGCCGCGCGGTTTGCGGCCTTGCTCAAAAGATAACACTAATAACCAAACGCCTCATCCCGAGGGGACGCGAAGGTCGTCTCAAAGGCCTCATCCTGAGGAGGCGCGAAGCGCCGTCTCGAAGGATGAGTTTGCAAATGCTACAAATGAACCGGAAAATACCGGATGGCTTACGTCTACATGTTGCGGTGCGCCGATAATTCCTATTACGTCGGATCGACCCGCGCAGATTTGGAGACGCGCGTTGGTGCGCACAATATTGGCTATTACGGCGGCTATACCGCGTCACGTCGCCCCGTGACGTTGGTGTGGGCTCAGGAATTTCAATTGATCACCGACGCAATCGCCGCCGAACGCCAAATCAAGGGATGGCGCCGTGACAAGAAGGAAGCATTGATCGGACATGATTTCGACCGCATCAAGCGGCTAGCAAGCCGAAGCAAAAAGCTTCGGCCCTCGTCCTTCGAGACGCACGCTGCGCGTGCTCCTCAGGATGAGGACCGAAAGGGGGAATAATCCGACCATGCCAGACATTCTGCGCCAACTTGAAGAAAAGCGCGCCGCCGCGCGGCTCGGCGGCGGCGAGCGGCGCATCGAGCAACAGCATGCCAAGGGCAAGCTCACCGCGCGCGAGCGGCTCGATGTTCTGTTCGACGCCGGCTCGTTCGAGGAATGGGATATGTTCGTCGAACATCGCTCCCACGATTTCGGCATGGCCGAGCAGAAAATTCCCGGCGACGGCGTCGTTACCGGCCATGGGCTGGTGAATGGCCGCCTCGTTTTCGCCTTCAGCCAGGATTTCACCGTGTTCGGCGGCGCGCTCTCCGAGGCGCATGCCGAGAAAATCTGCAAGATCATGGATAAGGCGATGCTGGTCGGCGCGCCCCTGGTCGGGCTCAACGATTCCGGCGGCGCGCGCATCCAGGAGGGCGTCGCCTCGCTGGCGGGCTATGCCCAGGTGTTCCAGCGCAATGTCGACGCCTCGGGCGTGGTGCCGCAAATCTCGCTGATCATGGGGCCGTGCGCCGGCGGCGCGGTCTATTCGCCGGCGATGACCGACTTCATCTTCATGGTGAAGG
>JAATGI010000196.1 GCA_015654725.1 Rhodospirillales bacterium | reverse complement strand
GCACGGACGTGAAAAAGGCCGCGGTCGCGCCGCGCCGCGACGTGCAGCGGCGGCGGGCGAGCGGCAAGCTCACCGTGACGCGCGTCCTCAATCAGGACGAGGACGAGCGCGTCCGCAGCCTCGCCTCGGTGCGCCGCGCCCGCGAGCGCGAGAAGCAACGCGCCCAACTGCTGGCGGCCGAGCCCTCGAAGGTGTTCCGCGACGTGATCGTGCCCGAGCACATCACCGTGCAGGAGCTCGCCAACCGCATGACGGAGCGCGGCGCCGACGTGATCAAGGCGCTGATGCGCATGGGCGTGATGGCGACCATCAACCAGGCCATCGACGCCGACACGGCCGAGCTGGTAGTCAGCGAATTCGGGCATAAGATCAAGCGCGTCTCCGAAGCCGATATCGAAATCGGCCTGCGTGGCGATGCCGACGTGCCCGACGAGCAGGAGCCGCGGCCGCCGGTCGTGACCATCATGGGCCATGTCGATCACGGCAAGACCTCGCTCTTGGATGCGCTGCGCGGCACCGACGTCGCCGGCGGCGAGGCGGGCGGCATCACCCAGCATATCGGCGCCTATCAAGTGCATCTGAAGAGCGGTCAGCGCATCACCTTCATCGACACGCCGGGCCATCAGGCCTTCACCGCCATGCGCGCGCGCGGCGCCAACGTCACCGACATCGTGGTGCTGGTGGTCGCCGCCGATGACGGCATCAAGGAGCAGACGGTCGAGGCGATCCGCCATGCCAAGGCGGCGAAGGTTCCGATCATCGTCGCCATCAACAAGGTCGATAAACACGACGCCAATCCCGACCGCGTGCGCCAGGAATTGCTGCAATATGAATTGCAGGTCGAAAAGCTCGGCGGCGACATTCTCGATGTCGAGGTCTCGGCGCTCAAAAAGACCGGGCTCGACAGGCTCGAGGAAGCGATTCTGTTGCAATCCGAAATCCTCGATCTCAAGACCAATCCGCGCCGCCCGGCGAGCGGCGCCGTGATCGAGGCGAAGTTGGAGCGCGGCCGCGGGCCGGTCGCGACCGTGCTGATTCAGCGCGGCACGCTTCATGTCGGCGACATTTTCGTCTCCGGGAGCGAGTGGGGGCGCGTGCGCGCCCTGTTGGACGATCACGGCGAGAATATCGACGAGGCCGGTCCCGCCACGCCGGTCGAGGTGCTGGGCTTGAACGGCGTGCCGCTCGCGGGCGACGATTTCGTCGTCGCCGAAAACGAGACCCGGGCGCGCGACATCGCCGATTACCGCCAGCGCCGGCGGCGCGATCAGCAGGCGGCCGCGATCGGGCGCGGCACGGTCGAGCAGATGTTCGCGCAAGCCGCCGCGGGCGAAAAGAAGGAATTCGCCGTGGTCGTGAAATCCGACGTGCAGGGCTCGCTCGAAGCCATCACGGCGTCGCTGGACAAGCTCGCGACCGACGAGGTTTCGACGCGCGTGCTCCACGCGGCGGTGGGCGGGATCAACGAAAGCGACGTGATCCTCGCCAAGGCCTCGAACGCCATCATCATCGGCTTCAACGTCCGCGCCAACCCGCAGGCGCGCGATCTCGCCCGGCGCGACGGCGTCGAGATCCGCTACTACTCGATCATTTACGACGTGATCGACGATCTGAAAAAAGCGATGGGCGGGCTGTTGTCGCCGACGCGGCGCGAACGCTTCCTCGGCAATGCCGCCATCCGCGAGGTTTTCAATATCACCAAGGTCGGCAAGGTCGCGGGCTGCATGGTCACCGAAGGCATCGTCAAGCGCGGCGCCCGGGTGCGGCTGTTGCGCGACAACATCGTGATCCACGAAGGCACCTTGAAGACGCTGAAGCGCTTCAAGGACGAGGCCCGCGAGGTCCGCGAGGGTTTCGAATGCGGCATGGCGTTCGAGAATTACGACAATATCCAGGTCGGCGACACCATCGAGTGCTTCGAGATGGAGGAAGTCGCTCGGGCGCTGTAGGGACGAGGGGATCACCAATGCCGACGCCAAATTCCAAGGAATTTCGCGAGCGGATCGTGGCAACCATCGAGAAAGCCTTTCGAGATTGTATCGACATGGAAGGCGATACGTCGGTCGATGCTCCGGGTGCGGGTGGGGTTTGGGACGTGAGAGGTCGATGAGAGCTGGCCATGCGGGAACTAAAAAAGCCCAAGCGCTCAGGCTTCTAGCAACCGACGCCGAACGAAAATTATGGTCGCGGTTGCGGGGCCGGCAAACCGGTTGGCAATTTCGGCGGCAACATCCGATCCCGCCTTACATTGTCGATTTTGCGTGCATCTCCGCGCGATTGATCGTGGAAGCCGACGGCGGACAACACAACGAGTCCGCGCTCGATGACCGACGCGATGAGTTCTTGCGTCGTCAAGGATGGACGATACTTCGCTTCTGGAACAACGATATCTTGGAAAACATCGACGGCGTTACCCAAGTGATTGCCGATTGCCTAAATCGAAGCCCCCCCCCAACCCTCCCCCGCAAGCGGGGGAGGGCGGCGATGCAAAGCATCGCGGGTGGGGGGGAGCCGGTGGTTTCGTAGCGAATGCGCAAACAGGAAAAAAATCGCCCGCCCTCGCAGCGCCAATTGCGCGTGGGCGAGGAATTGCGGCATGCGTTGGCCCGAATCTTCGAGCGCGGCACCTTGCGCGATCCGGCGCTCATCGGCGTCGTGGTGACGGTGACGGAAATCCGGGTCTCGCCCGACCTCAAGAATACCACCGCCTTCGTCATGCCGTTGGGCGGCGCCCATGTGGCGCAGGTATTGGAGGGACTGGCCCGTTCGGCGGGCTATCTGCGCCGCGAGCTCGCCAAGGCCGTGCCGCTCCGGTTCGCGCCGAACCTGTCCTTCGCGCTCGATACCAGCTTCGACCATGCCAGCCGCATCGACGCGCTGTTGCGCCGGCCCGAGGTCGAACGCGACCTTGATCCCGAGAGCGGCGACGCGGGCGGCGATGGGTAAGCGCAAGGGCGCGCCGATTCATGGCTGGGTCGTGCTCGACAAGCCGCCAGGCATCACCTCGGCGCATGCCGTCGCCGCGGTCAAACGCGTCTTCGGCGCGGCCAAGGCCGGGCATGGCGGCACGCTCGATCCGCTGGCGACGGGTGTGTTGCCGGTGGCGCTCGGCGAGGCAACCAAGACCGTGCCTTTCGTCATGAACGGCCGGAAACTCTATCGCTTCACCCTGCGCTGGGGCCAGGCGACCGATACCGACGACGGCGAGGGCCGCGTGACCGTGGAAAGCGGGGTCCGGCCCGGCCGCGCGGCAATCGAGGCGTTATTGCCTGCCTTTACCGGCACCATCGAGCAAACGCCGCCGGCTTACTCGGCGATCAAGCTCGGCGGCGTCCGTGCCTACGATCGGGCGCGGGACGGCGAAACCGTGACCCTGGCGCCGCGCGCGGTCGAGATCGATCGCCTGCGCCTCGTCGAATGTCCGGACGACGATCATGCGACCTTCGAGGCGCTCGTGGGCAAGGGCACCTATATCCGCTCGCTCGGGCGCGATCTCGGCCAGGCACTCGGGACGCTCGCTCATGTCGTGGAATTGCGCCGGCTCGCGGTCGGCCGGTTTCGCGTGGAACGGGCGATTTCTCTGGAAAAACTCGCGCTTTTGGCCCATAGTGCCGCCGCTTTCGAGCATCTGCTTCCGATCGAAACCGCGCTGGACGACATCCCGGCGCTGGCACTGACGGAAGCGGAGGCCGCGTCCCTTCGACATGGTCAGCCCGTGAACTGCGCTTCCGACCGGGCGCGCCTTCACGGACTCGGCGAAGGTTCCACGGTTTGCGCGACATCGAGCGGCAAACTGGTGGCACTCGCCAAAATCCATGACGGAGGCTTGCGGCCGATCCGTGTCATGAATTGCGATTGAAGGAGAGGCCGATGTCGATTTCCCTCGCGCGCAAGCAAGAGGTCATCAAGGATTACGCCCGCAACGAGGGCGATACCGGGTCGCCGGAAGTGCAGATCGCGATTCTGAGCGAACGCATCCGCAACCTGACCGAACATCTCACGGCTCATAAGAAAGATTTTCATTCGCGCCGTGGGCTTCTGGTCATGGTCGGGCAACGGCGCAGCCTGCTCGACTATCTGAAACGCGCCGATCACGCCAAATACGCGCAAGTGATCGAGCGGCTGGGATTGCGCCACTGACCAACCGGGCGACGACGCGGAATGCCACCTTCCGCTCCCCCCTTGAGGGGGAGGACGGAACGATGCGCGTCGGCGCGGCATTCCGGGCGATGGGAACGACGCCGCATCGCCCACCCGAAGGGTCGCTCGCCGACCTCGCGACACTTATGGCCTTCCCCTCGAGGGGGGAAGAGCTCGTTACCCCGAAATTCCCGAGGGCGCCGGACGCGCGTTGCGCGCCGCGCCCGCAACCGTTCCCAAGAGAGAGAAAGAAGAGAGAGAAATGTTCAACAAGGTTACCCGCGAGCTGAACTGGGGCGGACGCCGCCTCGTGCTCGAAACCGGGCGCATGGCGCGCCAAGCCAACGGCGCGGTCCTGGCGACCTATGGCGAGACCACGGTGCTGTGCACCGCGGTCGCGATGCAGAAGGCGAAGCCGGGACAGGATTTTTTCCCGCTCACCGTCAATTATCAGGAAAAGAGCTTCGCCGCCGGCAAGATTCCGGGCGGCTTTTTCAAGCGCGAAGGCCGGCCGTCGGAAAAGGAAGTGCTGACCTCGCGCCTGATCGACCGGCCGATCCGGCCGCTGTTCGCGTCGGGCTTTCGCAACGAAACGCAGGTCATTTGCACGGTGTTGTCGCACGATCTCGAGAACGATCCCGACATCGTGGCGCTGATCGGCGCTTCGGCGGCGCTGACGATTTCCGGCATTCCCTTCATGGGGCCGATCGCCGGCGCCCGCGTCGGCTATATCGACGGCAAATACGTGCTGAACCCGCAGCTTGACGACCTGAAGAAGTCGCAGCTCGATCTCATCGTCGCCGGCACCCAGGAAGGCGTGCTGATGGTGGAATCCGAAGCCCACGAATTGTCCGAGGGAATCATGCTCGGCGCCGTGATGTTCGGCTACCAGCAATTCCAGCCGGTGCTCCAGGCGATCATCGATCTGGCCGAGCGCGCGGCGAAGGAGCCGTGGGACGTGCCGCAGCCCTCGCCCGAGACCGATGCCATCGCGGCCAAGACGCGGGCCGCGGTCGCGGCCGATCTCGCCGCCGCCTATGCCGAGCAGCAAAAGCAGGCGCGCAGCAATCAGCTCGACGCGGCGAAGGCCAAGCTCGGCGCGTTGTTCGCGGACGAGGCGGAGCGCCAGCACGCCGCCCATGCCTTCAAGGACGTCGAGAAGGAAATCGTGCGCGGCGCCATCCTCAAGGGCCAGCCACGCATCGACGGCCGCGATACCAAGACGGTGCGCCCGATCTCGGTCGAGGTCGGCATCCTGCCGCGCGCCCACGGCTCGGCGCTGTTTACCCGCGGCGAGACCCAGGCGCTGGTGGTGGCGACGCTCGGCACCGGCCAGGACGAGCAGATCATCGACGCGCTCGAAGGGGAATACCGTTCCGCCTTCATGCTGCATTACAATTTCCCGCCTTATGCCACCGGCGAGGCCGGCCGCATGGGCACGCCCGGCCGGCGCGAGATCGGCCATGGCAAGCTCGCCTGGCGGGCGGTGCGTCCGCTGTTGCCGGCACCGGAGACCTTTCCCTACACGCTGCGCGTCGTCTCCGAGATCACCGAATCCAACGGCTCGTCCTCGATGGCGAGCGTGTGCGGCGCGTCGCTGTCCCTGATGGACGCGGGCGTTCCGCTGAAGCGGCCGGTCGCGGGCATCGCCATGGGCCTCATCAAGGAAGGCGCCGAATTCGCCGTGCTCTCGGACATTCTCGGCGACGAGGATCACTTGGGCGACATGGATTTCAAGGTCGCCGGCACCGACCAGGGCGTCACCGCGTTGCAGATGGATATCAAGATCACCTCGATCACCGAGGAGATCATGCGCATCGCGCTGGCGCAGGCGAAGGACGGCCGCCTCCACATCCTCGACGAGATGGCGAAGGCCTTGAGCCAGTCGCGCGGCGAGGTCAGCACCAATGCCCCGCGCATCACCACGATCGTCATCCCGAAGGACAAGATCCGCGAGGTCATCGGCTCGGGCGGCAAGGTGATCCGCGAGATCACCGAAACCACCGGCGCCAAGATCGATATCGAGGATGACGGCACCATCAAGGTCGCGGCGGTCGATGCCACGGCGTCGCAAGCCGCGATCGATTGGATCAGGGGCATCGTCGCCGAGCCCGAGATCGGCGTCGTCTATAGCGGCAAGGTGGTGAAGACGGTCGATTTCGGCGCTTTCGTCAATTTCCTCGGCGCGCGCGACGGTCTTGTCCATATCAGCGAGCTGGCGCCGCAACGCGTCGGCAAGGTCACGGACGTGGTCAAGGTCGGCGATCAGGTCAAGGTCAAGGTCCTGGGCCTCGACGATCGCGGCAAGGTCAAGCTCAGCATGAAGCGCGTCGACCAGGTCACGGGCGAGGATCTGAGCGCCAAGCAAGACGCGGCCCGGGCGGCGCAACCGCAGGCCCAGCAGGCGTCGTAGGCGCCATCCACGCCGCGCGCCCGCGGCTCGCTTCCCTTCCCCGCGCGCGGGGAAGGGTTAGGGAGGGGGCCCGCGGGCATTTGATTATGGCGCCGGGACGCCATACATAGGGACGGAAGCAGCCAGGATAGGGCCGGTGGAATGCGGGCGCTGAGGCCGTTGCTGATATCGGGACGCGAAGTGCTGCCGCTCGTCGAGGGCGGCAAGGGAATTTCCGTCTCCAACGGGGAAAGCTCGGGCGCCTGGGCGGCGATGGGCGGCGTCGGCACGTTTTCCGGCGTCAACGCCGATTTCTACGACGAGCGCGGCCAGGTCGTGCCGCAGCTTTATCACGGCGCCACGCGGCGCGAGCGCCACGAGGAGTTGATCGCCTTCGCCATCACCGGCGGTATCGAACAGGCGCGGGTCGCGCATGAACGCGCCAACGGCTTGGGCCGCATCCATATGAACGTGCTGTGGGAGATGGGCGCCGCCGAACGCATCCTGCACGGGGTCTTGAACGGGGCGCGGGGCCTCGTCCATGGCGTCACCTGCGGCGCCGGCATGCCCTACCGGATCGCGGAGATCTGCGCCGGCTACAACGTCTATTATTATCCGATCGTGTCCTCGGCGCGCGCGTTCCGGGCGTTATGGAAACGCGCCTATCATAAATTCGGCGAATGGCTCGGCGGCGTCGTTTATGAGGACCCGTGGCTCGCGGGCGGCCATAACGGCCTCTCCAACAGCGAGGATCCGGAACGGCCCGAGTCACCCTATCCCCGCGTTTTGGAACTACGCAATCTGATGCGCGAATTCGGCCTCGCTGAGACGCCGATCTTCATGGCCGGCGGCGTCTGGTGCCTGCGCGAATGGTCGGACTGGATCGACAATCCCGAACTCGGGCCGATCGCGTTCCAATTCGGGACCCGCCCGCTCCTGACCAAGGAAAGCCCGATTTCGGACGCGTGGAAAAGGCGGCTCCTGGAGCTCAAGGAGGGCGATGTCTTCCTCAATCGCTTCAGCCCGACCGGGTTTTATTCCTCCGCGGTCCGCAACGTCTTTGTGCGGGATTTGCAAAGCCGCTCGGAGCGCCAGGTGCCGTTTTCGGTCGAGGCCTTGGGCGATCATCACGCCACGCTTGAAATCGGCGCGCGCAGGCGCCGCGTCTATGTCACGCCGCACGATCGCGAGCGCGCGCTCGGCTGGATCGCGCAAGGCTATACCGAGGCGATGCGCACGCCGGATTCGACGCTGGTGTTCGTCACGCCGCAATCCGCGCTCGATATCCGCCGCGACCAGGTCAATTGCATGGGCTGTCTCAGCGCCTGCATGTTCTCGAACTGGGCGCAAAACGAGACCGGCACCACCGGCAAGCTGCCCGATCCGCGTAGCTTCTGCATCCAGAAGACGCTGCAAGCGATCCGCCACTCCGACGATGTCGATTTCGAACTGATGTTCGCCGGCCACAATGCCTATCGCTTCGCCGGCGATCCGTTCTATGCCAACGGCTTCATCCCGACGGTGAAAGAGTTGGTCGAACGGCTGCAAACCGGCGATTAAGCGCGCTCACGCGACCGTGATGGCCGCGGCCATGGTTTGGCGGCGGCGGATCGCGCCCGGCGCTTGAACGGAATCGCGGCTGGAATAGGATGGAACGGTTCTCAAAGACGGGATGCCGACCCATATAGAGTGGCAATGACCGGTCCACGCCCCTTCACCAACGCCGTCGACATTATCCGCGCCGCGCATCTGCGACCGACGCGGCAGCGTCTGGCGTTGGCGCGCCTGTTGTTCGAGGCCGGCGATCGACACGTCACCGCCGAGCAACTCCACAACGAAGCGCTGGCGGCGCAAGTGCCGGTGTCGCTGGCCACGGTTTACAACACGCTCCATCAATTCATGGCCGCAAGCCTGCTGCGCGAAGTGGTGGTCAATCCCGGCCGCTCCTATTTCGATACCAATGTCAGCGACCATCACCACTTTTTCCACGAGGAAAGCGGGCAATTGGCCGACATCGCCGGCGACCGGATCGAAGTCAAGCATTTGCCGGAACCGCCCGCCGGCACCAAGGTGCGCCGGGTCGATGTCGTGATCCGGGTTAGCACGGAATAATATTAAGTTACTATAAGTTACAGGCTTCTTTATAACTAATAAAAAGAGGCTTGACTCGGATTTTGTGGAGGCGCATATAGCGTTCGCGCCCCCGCACCCAATGCCCCACCTGCGATGGAGGATCGAATGCCCGCGCTCAAAGGCTCCAAGACCGAAACCAATCTCAAGGACGCGTTCGCCGGCGAAAGCCAGGCCAATCGCCGCTATCTCTATTTCGCGCAAAAGGCCGATGTCGAAGGCCATAACGACGTCTCGGCCGTGTTCCGCTCGACCGCGGAAGGCGAGACCGGCCATGCCCACGGCCATCTCGAAT
>JAATGI010000254.1 GCA_015654725.1 Rhodospirillales bacterium | reverse complement strand
TTTAAAAACCACCTTGGTGATCTCATAGCTCTTCGAGCCGCCCGGCGTGGTCACCTCGACGGTGTCGCCGACCGATTTGCCGACCAAAGCACGCGCCAAAGGTGCTGTGATCGCCAGGCGCTTCGCCTTGATATCGGCCTCGTCCTCGCCGACGATCTGATAGACCGTCTTTTCCTCGGTATCCTCATCGATCACCGTCACGGTGGCGCCAAACTTCACCTGTTTTCCGGATAGCTTGGAGACATCGATGACCTCGGCGCGGGCGATCTTATCCTCGAGCTCGGCGACCCGGCCTTCGATAAAGCTCTGGCGCTCGCGCGCGGCGTGGTATTCGGCGTTCTCCGAAATATCGCCATGTTCGCGCGCCTCGGCGAGCGCCCGGATCACGGCGGGGCGATCGCTGCTCTTGAGCCGTCGCAATTCCTCTTGCAGCCGGCTGAAGCCGGCTCCGGTCATCGGCACTTTCGCCATAAAGAGAACCTACCCCCTCACACTAAACAATAGCATTCCCGCCCGCTCCGCGATGGGCAACAACAAAAGCGCCGCAGCACCTATTTTTCGGCCGGCCACGGTCCGGAAGACGCCTCAAAATAGGATTGCAGCGAGGCGACTTCAAGGTTGCCGCCCGCCAGCGCCGCGATGGCCTGAACCGCCGCCCGGCTGCCCGCGATCGTAGTGTAATAAGGGATGCCGATCACCAACGCCGTGCGGCGCAGGCTATAGCTGTCGGCCTTGGCCTGCGCGCCTTCGGTGGTGTTGAACACCAACTGGACCCCGCCCGACAGCATGCGATCGACGATATGGGGCCGGCCCTCCAGCACTTTGTTGACGGTCTCGACCTCAAGCCCCGCCGCGCGCAGGAACTCGGCGGTGCCGCTGGTCGCCAGCAGCTTGAACCCCATCCCGACCAGCCGCCGGCATGGCGCGACCACGCCCGGCTTGTCGCGATTCCTGACCGAAACGAAGACGGTGCCGGACAGCGGCAAATTCGTGCCGCTGCCGAGCTGCGACTTGGCGAAGGCGCGGCCGAAATCGGTATCGAGCCCCATGACCTCGCCGGTCGATTTCATTTCCGGCCCGAGAATGAGATCGACGCCGGGAAAGCGCGCGAAGGGAAACACCGCTTCCTTGACCGCGACCCGTTTCTTGCCGGCGCGGGCCAGCGCGAAATCGCCGAGCTTCGCGCCCGCCATCAGCCGCGCCGCGATCTTGGCGATGGGCACGCCGGTCGCCTTGGCGACGAACGGCACGGTGCGCGAGGCGCGCGGATTGACTTCAAGCACATAGACCGTGCCGTCCTTCACCGCGTATTGCGCGTTCATCAGCCCGATCACGCCCAAGGCCTTCGCCAGCGCCTCGGTCTGGCGCTCGAGTTCGCGAATCACCGGCTGCGGCAGGGAGTAGGGCGGCAACGAGCAAGCGCTGTCGCCGGAATGAATCCCGGCCTCCTCGATATGCTCCATGATGCCGGCGATATGGACCGAGGCGCCATCGGCGAGGGCATCGACATCGACCTCGATCGCGTCTTCGAGATAGCGGTCGATCAGCAGCGGGCGGCGTTCCGACACCACCAATTCCGACGGCCGGCCCAGCGTGTGCGCGAGCCGCGCGACGTAATTTTGAAGCTGCGAGGCATCGATTAGAATTTCCATCGCCCGCCCACCGAGTACATAGGACGGGCGGATCACCACCGGATAACCGATCCCGGCGGCGATTTTTTCCGCGGCTTCGAGCGATGTGGCGATGCCGTTTTCCGGCTGTTTCAGACCGAGACGCGCCAGCAATTCTTGAAAGCGCTTGCGGTCCTCGGCGAGATCGATGGCGTCGGGCGAGGTGCCGAGGATCGGAATCCGCGCCGCCGCCAGCGCCTCGGCGAGCTTCAACGGCGTCTGGCCGCCCAACTGCACGATCACGCCCAAGACCCGGCCGCGCCTTTGCTCGACCCGCACGATCTCGATCACATCCTCGGCGGTAAGCGGCTCGAAATAAAGCCGGTCCGAGGTGTCGTAATCGGTCGAGACCGTTTCGGGATTGCAATTGATCATGATGGTCTCGATGCCGGCCTCTTTCAGCGAATAGGCGGCATGGACGCAGCAATAATCGAATTCGATGCCCTGGCCGATGCGGTTCGGTCCGCCGCCGAGAATGATGATTTTGTCGCGGTCCGAGGGCTCCGCCTCGCATTCGCTCTCGTAGGTCGAATACATATAGGGCGTCAGCGCCGGGAACTCGGCGGCGCAGGTGTCGATGCGCTTATAGACGGGATGGATATCGAGCTTGGCACGGAGCGATGCCACCGCGCCTTCGCTCTTGCCGGTCAGCTCACCGAGCCGCGCGTCGGAAAAGCCGAGCCGCTTCAAGCGCTTCAGGCTCGGCGCGTCCTGTGGCAAGCCGCCGGCGCGGAGTTCGGTCTCGACCGCGACGATCTCGGCGATCGCGTCGAGGAACCAGGGATCGTATTTACAGGCGGCGTGAATCTCGGCCGTGGTGAAGCCGTGGCGATAGGCTTGCGCGATGGTCAAGAGACGGTCCGGCGTCGGCAGCGCCAACGCCGCGCGGATCGCGTTCTTGTCTCCCGCACCCGCGCCGGAAATTTCGATTTCGTTGAAGCCGGTAAGGCCGGTCTCCATCGAGCGCAACGCCTTTTGCACGGACTCGGCGAAGCTGCGGCCGATCGCCATCGCCTCGCCAACGGATTTCATCGAGGTGGTGAGCAATGCCTCCGCGCCGGGAAATTTCTCGAAGGCGAAGCGCGGCATTTTGGTGACCACGTAATCGATGGTCGGCTCGAACGAAGCCGGCGTCACCCGCGTGATCTCGTTGGTCAATTCGTCGAGCGTATAACCGACCGCGAGCTTGGCCGCGATCTTGGCGATGGGAAAGCCCGTCGCCTTCGAGGCCAGCGCGGAGCTGCGCGAGACGCGCGGATTCATCTCGATGATAACGAGCTTGCCGTCCGCCGGATTGACCGCGAACTGCACGTTCGAGCCGCCGGTATCGACGCCGATCTCGCGCAAGACCGCGATCGAGGCGTTGCGCATGCGCTGATATTCCTTGTCGGTCAAGGTCAACGCCGGCGCCACTGTCACCGAATCGCCGGTATGGACGCCCATCGGATCGATATTCTCGATCGAGCAGACGATGATGCAATTGTCGGCGCGGTCGCGCACTACCTCCATCTCGAATTCTTTCCAGCCCAGCACCGATTCCTCGATCAGCACTTCGTGGCTGGGCGAGACGCGCAAGCCGTTCTCGACAATGTCCTCGAATTCCTTGCCGTTGTAGGCGATGCCGCCGCCGCTGCCGCCCAAGGTGAAAGAGGGCCGCACCACCGCCGGCAGCCCGACGATATCGAGCGCGGCGCGTGCTTCGGGTAACGAGCGGATCAACTTGCTCTTGGGCGATTCAAGACCGATCCGATCCATCGCCTCGCGAAACAGGAGACGATCCTCGGCCTTGGCGATCACCTGCTCGTTGGCGCCGATCAGCTCGACGCCGTGGCGCGCCAGCGCGCCCGATTTGGCGAGCGCCATCGCGGTGTTGAGCGCGGTCTGGCCGCCCATGGTCGGCAACAGCGCATCGGGCTTTTCCTTGGCGATGATGCGCTCGACCATCTCGGGCGTGATCGGCTCGATATAGGTCGCGTCCGCCATGTCCGGATCGGTCATGATCGTGGCCGGATTGGAATTGACCAGGACGACGCGATAGCCCTCCTCGCGCAACGCCTTGCAGGCCTGGGCACCCGAATAATCGAACTCGCAAGCCTGGCCGATCACGATCGGCCCCGCCCCGATGATCAGGATCGAGCGGATGTCGGTGCGCTTAGGCATGGCTAGGCCCGCTCCTTCATCATCGCGATGAAGCGGTCGAAGAGGTAATGGCTGTCTTGCGGGCCGGGGCTGGCCTCGGGGTGGTATTGCACCGAGAACACCGGCTTGTCCGTCAACCGCATGCCTTAGTTCGAGCCGTCGAACAGCGAAACATGCGTGACTTCGGCGTTGGCCGGCAGGGTTTCGGGCAGCACCACGAAGCCATGATTCTGGCTGGTGATCTCGACCCTGCCGGTCGCCAGATCCTTCACCGGATGATTGGCGCCGCGATGGCCGATCGGCATTTTCTTGGTCTTGCCGCCGAGCGCCAGCGCGAGCAATTGATGACCGAGGCAAATGCCGAAGACCGGTTTGCCACTTTCAATCAATTTTTTCAGCACCGGTACGGCATAATCGCCGGTGGCCCGCGGATCGCC
>JAATGI010000157.1 GCA_015654725.1 Rhodospirillales bacterium | reverse complement strand
GCGCGGCGGACAATGCCGCCGCGCTTTTTTCCGAGACGGAGAATCGCGATGGATGGCGCTACACCGATTCCGCAAGGCACCGCCTATGGACGGCAGAACCCGACTTACGACGCATCGCTGACCGAAGTCGGAACCGGCACGCCGTGCGGCGAATGGCTGCGGCGGTTCTGGCAGCCGATCGCGCTGTCGGGCGACGCCACGGTGCGCCCGAAAAAAGTTCGCCTTCTCGGCGAGGATTTGATTCTGTTCCGCGACCGCAAGGGCCGGCCTGGGCTGCTCTATCCGCGCTGCATGCATCGCGGCACCACCTTGTTCTACGGCAAGGTCGAGGATGAAGGCATCCGCTGTTGCTATCACGGCTTTCTCTTCGCCGTCGACGGCACTTGCCTCGACCAACCCTGCGAGCCGGATCACGGCCTGCATCGCGACGCCGCGCGCCAGCCCTGGTACCCGCTCGAGGAGCGTTACGGCCTAGTCTTCGCCTATATGGGGCCACCCGAGAAAAAGCCGGTCCTGCCGCGCTATGACGTTCTTGAGAATCCGGCGCCGGACGAGCGCTATGTCGCCGTGATCGGCGGCCAGGGCGCCACCGGCGACGACACGTTCGAGATCGTGCCCTATAGCTGGATCCATATGAACGACAATGTCATGGACCCGTTCCATGTCCAGGTCCTGCACTCGACCTTTACCGTGGTGCAGTTCGTCGCCGAATTCAAAGTGATGCCGAAATGCGACTTCTATCCGGTCGAGGACGGGGTCTGCTATTCGGCCTATCGCAAGCTCGATGACGGGCGCGAGATGGACCGTATCTCGCATTGGATGATGCCCTCGATCATGAGCGTGCCGAGCATCTTCTTCGATGCCGGCCCCTCGACCAGCATCGGCTGGGTCGTGCCCGCCGACGATGAGAGCTATTTCCAGGTCAATGTGCGGAAATCTCGCGACAACCGCAAATTCAGCCTGCCGATCGACGGCAAGCTGTGGCACGAGCGCACGGACGAGGAAAAGCAAGACGTGCCCGGCGATTACGAGGCGCAAGTCGGGCAAGGCAAGATCAGCCTCCATTCCGAGGAGCATCTCGCCACCTCCGACCGCGGCGTGGTCATGCAGCGCCGCATGCTGGAGCAACAGATCAAGCTCGTGCAGAACGGCAGCGACCCGGCCGGCGTGATCTTCGACCCGGCCAAGGCGCTGGTGCATGTGCGCTCGGGCAATTTCTTCCGCGCCGAGCCGAAGCGCGAGCCGGTGCCCGCCGAGTAGATCGAGCCGCAAATGCCCTTCGCGCCATCCGGCAAGATCAAGCTCTATTACGAGGAAACCGGCGCCGGCTTTCCCATCGTCTTCGTGCATGAATACGGCGCCGATCACCGCGAATGGGAAAGCCAGGTCCGGTATTTCTCGCGGCGCTATCGCTGTATCGCCTATAGCGCGCGAGGCTATCCGCCCTCGGATGTGCCCGAGAGCGGCGCCGATTACGGCTACGAGCAATCGCGCGACGATATCGCCGCCGTGCTTCGCCATCTCGGCATCGACCAGGCCTATATCGTCGGCCTCAGCATGGGCGCCTACGCCACGTTGCAGTTCGGCCTACGCTATCCGGATATGGCGCGGGCGCTGGTGGTGGCGGGGGTCGGTTCCGGCTCGCCGCCCGCCTTGCGCGCCGAGTTCGTCAAGAACACGCTCGCCACCTCGGATTTGTTCCTGAAGGACGGCAGCGCCGCGGTGGCCGAAATCATGGCGATCAGCCCGACGCGCATCCAATTAAAGGCCAAGAATCCGCGCGGCTATGCCGAGTTTCTCGCCCATCTGCGCGAGCATTCCGCCACCGGCATGGCGCTGACCGGCCGCAACTATCAGGGCAAGCGGCCCTCGCTCGAGGATTTCGCGGCGGCGCTCGGCCAATTGCCGATGCCGGTGCTGCTCGTTTGCGGCGACGAGGACGAGCCGTGCCTCGAAACCAACCTCTATTTGAAGCGCGTCATTCCCAACGCCGGGCTGTGGCTGGTCCCGCGCACCGGACACGCGGTCAATCTCGAGGAGCCGGCCGCGTTCAATCGCGCGCTTGGCGATTTTTTCGCCGCTATCGAACATGGCGAGTGGCGGCCGCGCTAAATCTTGCCTAGAGCGGCCGGGTCGCCGAGAATGGCCTAGGCTCGAGAAACTCAAGGAAACCGCATGACAACGATACCGTTCAAGGGACGGCGGGAAGACTTTCGCCTGGTGACCGGCCAAGGGCGCTACACCGCCGATTGGAACCTGCCGAATCAGGCTTATGGCCATTTCCTGCGCGCCGATCGCGCCCATGCCGAAATCCGCTCGATCGACATCGCCGAAGCCCGCGCCATGCCCGGTGTTTTGGCGATCCTGACCGGCGACGACATCGCCGCGGCCGGCTACAAGTCGCCGCCGCCGATGGTGCAGTATCCGGGTAAAGGCGGCATGAAGCTGCGCCACCCGAACCGTCCGGTGCTGGCGCAAGGCCGCGTGCGCCATGTCGGCGAGGAAGTGGCGCTGGTGGTGGCCGAGACGGCGGCGCGGGCGCAGGACGCGGCCGAAGCCATCGCCGTCGATTATCGCGATTTGCCGGCGGTGGTCGATGCCGCCGACGCGGTAAAGGACGGCGCGCCGCTTCTCCATGACGACGTGCCCGGCAATGTCGCGTTCGACTATGAATATGGCGACGCCGCCCAGACCGAGGCCGCCCTCGCCGGCGCCGCCCATGTCGTGAAGCTGACTCTCGACGCGCAGCGCATCGTCGGCAATCCGATGGAACCCAAGTCCTGCCTCGCCGCCTACGATCCGGCCTCCGACATTTACGAGGTCTATGCGCCGTCGCAGGGCATGTCGATGATGCAAGGTGGGCTCGCCGCGGTCACCGGCGTTCCCTTCCCCCAGATTCGCGCTCATGCCTACGATGTCGGCGGCGGCTTCGGCATCAGGGGCGGCGCCTACTCCGAATATTCCGCGCTGATGTTGGCGGCGAAGCTGGTGGGCAGGCCGGTGAAATGGGTCGGGACCCGCTCCGAGACCTTCTTAAGCGATTTTCACGCCCGCGCGGCGGTGATGACCGGCGAGCTGGCACTCGACAAGGACGGAAATTTCCTCGCCGTGCGCTATCACTGGCTGGCCGATCTCGGCGCCTATCCGACGCCGGTGGCATCCTTCATCAATACGCTCGCCGCCACCAGCCAGGCGGTCAATCTCTATCGTATTCCCGCGGTCTATGGGCTGCATCGGCTGGCCGTGACCAACACCACGCCGACCACCGCCTATCGCGGCGCCACCCGGCCGAATGTCTCCTATATCACCGAGCGTCTCGTCGCCGAGGCATCGCGGATCACCGGCATCGATCCGATCGAAATTCGCCGCCGCAATATCCTGGCCAAGGAGGCGTTTCCCTATAAGACGCCGCTCGGCACGCCGTTCGACAGCGGCGATCCGCCCGGCATGCTGGCGAAGCTGGTCGAAGCCGCGGACGTGGCGGGCTTCGCCCGGCGGCGCGAGGAGTCGGGGCGCCGCGGGCGCTTGCGCGGTTTCGGCTGCGCCATGTTCATCGAGCCCTCGGGCGGCGGCGGCCCCAAGGAAGAGGTCGCCATCAAGTTCGGCTCCTCGGGCGACGCCAGCATTTATTCGCAGACGGGCCCCTCCGGTCAGGGCAACGAGACCGCCTTTCCCGAAATCGTCGCGGGCGTCTTCGGCATCGATCCCGAGCGCGTCACCATGCCGGTGGGCGACCAGGAGATCGCATCGCTCATGGGCATGGGCTCGATCGGCTCGCGCTCGGCGATGAGCCATGGCAGCGCGCTGCTGGTGGCGGCGCGCGAGGTGGTGAAAAAAGGCATGGAGCTCGCGGCCAAGGACCTCGAAGTCTCGGCAAGCGATATCGTGTTCGAGGAAGGCAAATACCGCGTCGCCGGCACCGATCTATCGGTCGGCTTCACCGAGATCGCCAAGAAATACGGCGCGGCGCCGGAACGCCCGCTCGACGTCAAGAGCGGCAGCCCAAGCCCGATGGCGTTTCCGAGCGGCGCCCATATCGCCGAAATCGAGATCGATCCCGAGACCGGCGTGCTCGATCTCATCTCCTATGTCGCGGTCGATGATTGCGGCAATCAAATCAATCCGACGCTGGTGGGCGGCCAGTTGCATGGCGGCGTGATGCAGGGCATCGGCCAGGCGATCGGCGAGCATTGCATCTATGACCGCGAGACCGGCCAGCTCCTCACCGGCAGCTTCATGGATTATTTCATGCCCCACGCCTTCGACCTGCCGGAAATGACGCTGTACGATCATGGCGTGCCGTCGCCAAACAATCCCTTGGGTGCCAAGGGCGCGGGGGAGGCCGGCACCACCGGCGCGGTGCCGACCATCGCCAACGCGGTCATGGACGCGCTCGGGCCGCTCGGCATCCACCATCTCGACATGCCTTACTCGCCGCACCGTCTCTGGCAGGCGATCCACAAGGCGAACGGGAGGGGTTAAAGCTCCGCCGGCGCAAGGTGCTTTCCCCGCAACAGATCGGCGGCTTTTTCGCCGACCATGATGCAGGGCGCGTTGATATTGCCGCCGGGGATGGCGGGAAAGACCGAGGCGTCGGCGACGCGCAAGCCCGCGACGCCGCGTACCTTCAATTCGGCATCGACCACGGCGTCCTCGTCGATGCCCATGCGGCAGGTGCAGGCGGGATGCTGGGTGGTCGAGGCCATGCGGCGGATATAGCCGGCGAGCGCGTCGCGCGAGGCGGCGCCAGGGCCGGGCATGATCTCCCGCGCGATCAGGCTCGCCTGCGGCTCCTTTGAATAAAGTTCGCGCGCCAGGCCGATGCCGCGAATCGCGGTGTCGATGTCGGCCTCGGCGCCGAAGATATTGAGATGGATACGCGGCTTATCGGCGGGATCGGCCGAACGCAAGGGGACGCGGCCCCGGCTTTCGGGATGAATCACCGAGACGATGCAATTGAAGGCGTAGTTCTGTTTGGCCGCCCGCCACGGCCACCAGGGCCGGTCGAACAGGCCGATGGTGTTGCAGGTGAGCTGAATGTCCGGACGCTCCAGCCCCGGCCGCGAGCGCGCGAAAATGCCGGCGGTATTGCCGTTGATGGCGAACGGGCCGGCGCCGGTCAATGCCCAGAGCAACCCCCACCAGGCGGCACGGTCGGCGCGCAGCTCGCGCAGGAAAGTGACCGGCCCGCGCGCCGCCAAAATCATCGGCACCGAGCCATGCTCTTCGAGATTGCGCCCGACGCCGGGCAGATCGACCACGGGCGCGATGCCGAGCGCACGCAGTTCATCCGCCGGGCCGATACCCGACAACATGAGAAGCTGCGGCGAATTATAAGCGCCCGCCGACAGCACCACTTCGCGCGAGGCCCGCGCCGTGGCGGCGGCGCCATCTTTGACATAGTCGATGCCAACCGCGCGATTGCGCTCGACGACAACGCGGGTGGTCAGCGCCCCGGTCACCACCGTAAGGTTAGGCCGCTTCATCGCCGGATAAAGG
>JAATGI010000011.1 GCA_015654725.1 Rhodospirillales bacterium | reverse complement strand
GCCAAATTGCCGGAGGACAAGGTGCTGATTCCCGGCGTGATCGATTCCTGCACCAATTATGTCGAGCATCCCGAATTGGTGGCACAACGGATCGAACAGTTCGTCGCCATCGTCGGGCGCGAGCGGGTCCTCGCCGGAGTCGATTGCGGCTTCGGCACCTTCGCCGGCGCCGGCAAGATCGATCCCGAGATCGCCTTCAAGAAGCTCGGCGCGCTGGTCGAAGGCGCGGCGCTCGCGTCGAAAAACCTGTGGCGGCGTTGAGGTAAGCCTTCGCCCTCACCGCGGCAGGGTGCTCGATCCCATCAGGAATTCGTCGATGGCGCGGGCGCATTGCCGGCCCTCGCGGATCGCCCATACCACCAGCGATTGGCCGCGCCGCATGTCGCCGGCGGCGAAGATTTTATCGACCGAGCTGCGGTAATCGAGCGTGTTGGCCTTGACGTTGCCGCGCGGATCGAGCGCGACCTTGGCTTGCTCCAGCATGCCGGGCTTATGCGGACCGAGAAATCCCATCGCCAGCAACACGAGATCGGCCTTGAGCGTGAATTCGCTGCCGGGATTTTCGCGCATCTGCATGCGGCCGTTCGCGTCCTTGACCCAATCGACGCGCACGCATTCGAGCGCTTGGACTTTGCCGGCGGATTCGACGGCGCGTTTCGTCACCACCGCCCAGTCTCGCTCGCAGCCTTCGTCCTGCGACGAGGAGGTGCGCAGAATCACCGGCCAATCCGGCCAGACCAGCCCCTTATTCTCATGCTCGGGCGGCTTGGGGAGGATTTCGAGCTGCACGATCGAGGCGGCGCCTTGCCGCGTCGAGGTGCCGATGCAGTCGGAGCCGGTATCGCCGCCGCCGATGACGACGACATGCTTGCCGGTCGCCAGGATCGCGCCCCCCGGCGCCGCGCGCTCCTCGCTGTCGCCGGCGTTGCGTTTGTTCTGCTGCGGCAGGAAATCCATCGCGAAATGGATGCCGTCGAGACCGCGGCCGGGAAGATCGAGATCGCGCGCCCATTCGGCGCCGCCGGTCATGGCGATCGCGTCGTAGGTGGCGAGCAGCTCATCGATGGAGAGATCGACCCCGACATTGACGCCGGCGCGAAACTCGACGCCTTCCGCCGCCATCTGAACCATGCGGCGGTCGATGAGATGCTTCTCCATCTTGAAGTCGGGAATGCCGTAGCGCAGCAGCCCGCCGATGCGGTCGGATTTCTCGAACAGGGTGACGCGATGGCCGACCCGCGCCAATTGCTGGGCGCAGGCCATGCCGGCCGGGCCCGAGCCGACCACGGCGACGCGCTTTCCGGTCGGCGCCGACGGCATCAGCGGCTTGAGCAAGCCTTCTTCCCAGGCGCGATCGACGATGGCGCATTCGATGGTTTTGATGGTGACCGGATTGTCGTCGATATTGAGTGTGCACGACGCTTCGCACGGCGCCGGGCAAATCCGGCCGGTGAATTCCGGAAAATTGTTGGTGGAATGAAGCGCCGTGCTCGCCGCCTTCCATTGCTCGCGATAGACCAGGTTGTTCCAGTCCGGGATCAGATTGTTGACCGGGCAGCCCTGATGGCAGAACGGGATGCCGCAATCCATGCAGCGCCCGGCCTGTTTGTTGAGTTCCGGCGCGGGCAGCGGCTTGACGAATTCGCGCCAATGCTTGCGCCTGACCTCGGCCTTGTCATAGCCGCGCTCGTGCCGGTCGAATTCGAGAAAGCCGGTGACCTTACCCATGGGACCGCTCGGAATAGATCGAATCCGAGGCCATCATTCCGCGGCGGTCGCCTTGGCGGCCTCGCGTTCCGCCCGCATGTCCTGAAGCGCGCGGCGAAAATCCTTGGGCACGATCTTGACGAAGTGCGTCACCGCCCGGTCCCAATCGTCCAAGAGTTCGGCGGCGCGTGCGCTGCCGGTATAAAGATGGTGCCGCTCGATCAGGATGCGGAGGCGCTCGGCGTCGAAGCGCAGGGGATCGCCCATGCCGCTATCCTCGACCGAGAGCGCGCGCTGGCGCGGCCGCTCGTGATCCTCGGCATGGCTCGGCTCCGGCTCGGCGGCCTTGACGCGATGCAGCTCGGCCATCGCCTTGTTGCACAATTTCTCGAAGCGGCCCGCCGGATCGTAGACATAGGCGATGCCGCCCGACATGCCGGCGGCGAAATTGCGCCCGGTCTCGCCCAGCACCACCACGACGCCGCCGGTCATGTATTCGCAGCCATGATCGCCGGTGCCTTCGACCACCGCGACCGCGCCGGAATTCCTGACCGCGAAGCGCTCGCCGGCGACGCCCTGGAAATAGGCTTCGCCCGCGATCGCGCCATAGAGCACGGTATTGCCGACGATGATGTTCTCGAGCGGCTCGCGCTTTACCTCGAGCGGCTGGCGCACGATGACGCGCCCGCCCGACAGGCCCTTGCCGACATAATCGTTGGCGTCGCCCCAGAGTTCGAGCGTCACGCCGCGCGCCAGGAAGGCGCCGAAACTGCCGCCTGCCGTGCCCTTGAGGCTGATGGCGATGGTGTTGTCGGGCAGGCCGGCATGGCCATGGCGCTTGGCCACCTCGCCCGACAGCATCGCGCCCACGGTGCGGTTGACGTTGCGGATGGATTTTTCGATGCGGACCGGCCGTCCCTGTTCCAGCGCCGGCTTGGCGGCCGCGATCAAGTCATTGTCCATCGCCCGCTCGAGGTGATGTTCCTGCCGCTCGCGATTGTGAATCGCGACCCCGGGCTTGGGCGGCGGCTGATGAAGAATGCGCGAGAAATCGATGCCTTTCGCCTTCCAGTGATCGACGGCGCGGCGGGTATCGAGCAGGTCGACGCGGCCGATTAGATCGCTGAATTCGCGCACGCCGAGCTTCGCCATCAGCTCGCGCACTTCCTCGGCGACGAAGAAGAAATAGTTGATGACATGCTCGGGCTGGCCGGTGAACTTCTTACGCAACACCGGGTCTTGCGTGGCGACGCCCACCGGGCAGGTATTGAGATGGCATTTGCGCATCATGATGCAGCCGGCGGCGATCAAGGGCGCGGTCGAGAAGCCGAACTCGTCGGCGCCGAGCATGGCGCCGATCACCACGTCGCGGCCGGTGCGGATGCCGCCATCGACCTGGACCGCGATCCGCCCGCGCAATCCATTCAGCACCAGGGTCTGCTGCGTCTCGGAGAGGCCGATCTCCCAAGGCGAGCCGGCATGCGTCAAAGAGGTGAGAGGGCTGGCGCCGGTGCCGCCTTCATAGCCGGCGATGGTGACGTGATCGGAGCGCGCCTTGGCCACGCCCGCCGCGACCGTGCCGACGCCGACCTCGGAGACGAGCTTCACCGAGACCAGCGCGCGCGGGTTGGCGTTTTTGAGGTCGTAGATGAGCTGCGCCAGATCCTCGATCGAATAAATGTCGTGATGCGGCGGCGGCGAGATCAGGCCGACGCCCGGCGTCGAATAGCGCACGCGCGCGATGTTCTTATCGACCTTCGGTCCCGGCAACTGGCCGCCCTCGCCGGGCTTGGCGCCTTGCGCCATCTTGATCTGGAGCACATCGGCATTGACCAGATATTCGGCGGTGACGCCGAACCGGCCCGACGCCACCTGCTTGATCGCGGAGCGCATCGAATCGCCGTTGGGCAGCGGCTTGAAGCGGTCGGATTCCTCGCCGCCCTCGCCGGTGTTGGATTTGCCGCCGATGCGGTTCATGGCGATGGCAAGCGTGGTGTGCGCCTCGCGGCTGATCGAGCCGAAGCTCATCGCGCCGGTAGCGAAGCGCCTGACGATCGCGCTCGCCGGCTCGACCTCGTCGAGCGGGATCGGCGCCGCCGCGAATTTCAACGTCATCAGCCCGCGCAGGGTCAGGAGCCGCTCGCTCTGGTCGTTGATGGTCGCGGCGAAGGCGCGGTAATCGTCCAGCGAATTGCCGCGCGCGGCATGCTGTAGCCGCGCCACCGAATCCGGCGTCCAGGCATGGTCCTCGCCGCGCAGCCGGAAGGCGTAATCGCCGCCGGCATCGAGCATCTCGCGATATAGCGGATTGTCGCCAAAGGCGTGCCGATGGCGTTGCACCGCCTCGCGCGCGATCTCGCGCAACCCGGCGCCCTCGATCGTGGTCGCGGTGCCGGTGAAATAGCGCTCGACGAAATTCGATTGTAGCCCGACCGCGTCGAAAATCTGCGCCCCGCAATAAGATTGATAGGTCGAGATCCCCATCTTGGAGAT
>JAATGI010000100.1 GCA_015654725.1 Rhodospirillales bacterium | reverse complement strand
TGCTGGCGGCGGCGGGCGGCGCCGATCCCGCGGCCGTGCGCCAAGCGCTGCTCGGCGGCTTCGCCGACAGCCGCATTCTGCAAGAGCATGGCCAGCGCATGCTCAACCGTCGCTTCCTGCCCGGCGCGCGCGTGAGCATGCAGGTCAAGGATCTCGACACCGTGCTCGATGCCGCGCGGGCGGTGAAATTGCAGCTGCCCTTTTCCGAGCGCGCCACCGAATTGTTCAAGGATCTGGCCGCGCGCAACGGCGTCAATTACGACCACAGCGCGTTGCTGATCGAGTTGGAAACGATCAACGCGCCGGCGCGAGTCGGGTTGGCGCCCGACATCTTGCCGGAATAGCCAATACCCCTCCCACGGGGGTATCTTGCGCGAGGACACCCCCTGCCGCTAAGAATCGCCTGAAGGGGCGTCAATGGCGAAAGCCGCGGAACATAAAGTTCGCGCCAACGGCCGGTTGACTCGAAAATCGGACGTCGAGGCCGCCTTCCGGCAATTCATCGCCGCCAGCGATCAATCGCTGTTGCGGCTGGAGCGCGATTCGGGGCGCAGCGATGCCGAAACCATCCATCACTTCCGCACCACGATTCGGCGGCTGCGCTCGCTGCTGTCTTCGTTCAAGGATTTGCTGCCAGACGGCGAGCGCAAGGATTTGTCGCGGCAACTGAAGGATTTCGCCCAGCACTACGCCCATTTGCGGGAATGGGACGTGTTTCTCCAAGCCACCAAGAAGCCGCGCGAAGCGGGGCTTACCGGCTCGATCTGGCTGAAGCCGGTCGAAGACGCGGCGCTGACCGAGCGCGGCGCCGAGCTGATGAAGAACGGGCGCCTCGCCGCCGATATCGACGCCATCGACCGCGCGCTGGCGTCGACGGAATGGCTGCGCGCGCCCAAGCCGGGCCAATCCGACGAATGGAATCGCCGCTTCGCGAAATTCGCGCCCGCCGTCTTGGACCGGCAGCGGCGCAAGCTGCGTTTGCAGGCGAAAACGCTTGACCTCGCCGATCCCGCCGCTGTCCATAAATTCCGAATTAACACGAAGAAACATCGCTATATGATTGAATTTTCTTCATTTTTATATAAGAAAAAATCGACCAAGCGATATCTGGGACGGCTGGTCGCGATTCAAGATGTGCTGGGCGAAATGCGCGACGCCTTGAAGGCGCAGGAACTGGTGACCCGGCTCGATGTGCCGGAGCCGTCGCGGGCGTTGGTCACCGGCTGGCTGGCGCATGACGTCACCTCCTGCCGCGAGTTGTTTCCGTCCTATGGCAAGGCGTTTCGCGACGCCGAGCCGTTTTGGGAGTAACCCCGCCGCATGCGCATCGACATCTTCGCCGATCTGGTCTGCCCGTGGTGCTATATCGGCAAGAAGCGGCTCGAACGCGCGGTCGTGGCGCGGCGCGACGTTCCAGTGCAAATCCAGTGGCATCCGTTTCAGCTCAATCCCGACCTGCCGGCCGAAGGCGTCGAGGCGGCGGCGTTTTTCGCCGCCAAGTTCGGCGGTGCCGGGCGAGTCGAGCAGGCCCGCGCCACCGTGAGCGAGATCGGCGCCTCGCTCGGCATCGAATTCGCCTTCGCGCGGATTACCCGCGAGCCGAACACGCTCGACGCCCATCGCCTCACCCGCTACGCCGCCGCGCGCGGCAAGGCCGACGAGATGGTCGAGGCAATGTTTCACGCCCATTTCACCGCCGGGCGCGATCTCGGCGACCGCGCTACCCTCGCGGCGATCGCCGGCGAGGCCGGGCTAGAGGCGCCGCAAGCGCGCGAATTCCTCGACAGCGAGGCGGAACGCGACAGCGTCATCGCCGACGAGCAAAGCGCTCACCGGATCGGGATCAATGCCGTGCCGTGCTATATCTTCGAGCGGCAATACGCTGTCTCGGGCGCGCAGGAACCGGAATTTTTCCAGCCGATTTTCGACCTGGTGCAAAACGGCGGCGCAACCGCCGCGGTGAAATAAGAAAAATTTGAACCACAAAGGCACAAAGACACCAAGTTGATCCCACTATACCGGCGAAAGCCGGTATCCATCGTGCCGCCGGGAAGGCGCCGGTGTGTGTTTATCTTGGTGCCTTGGTGGTTGAAACCTCTTAAGCCAGCACCTTGCTCTTATCGGCCGGCGCGCCTTCCGCGATCTCGGCCAATTGCGTCAGCAGCACGCCGGCGCCGCGCAGGCGTTCGCGCGCCTCGTCCCAGACGCGTGTCACCACGAGGCGGTGATCGGGCCGCAATTTCGCGCTGCCGGCCTGGGCTTGGAGGAACGCGACCAAACCGGCGGGATTGGCGAAACGGTCGTTATGGAATGACAGCACCGCGCCTTTCGGTCCGGCATCGAGCTTCCGCACCCCGGCGCGGCGGCACAGCTGCTTGATCGCGATCGTCTCCAGAAGATTGTCGACCTCGGGCGGCAGCGGCCCGAAACGATCGATCAATTCGGCCGCGAAACCCTCGATCTCGCGGCGGTCCTTGAGCTCGGCGACGCGGCGATAGAGACCGAGCCGCAGATTGAGATCGGCGACATAGGTTTCGGGGATCAGCACCGACATGCCGAGCGTGATTTGCGGCGTCCAATCCTCGGCGCCCGGCGCCAGAGCGCCGCCGCGCGCATTGGCGACCGCCTCTTCCAAGAGATGCTGATAAAGCTCGATGCCGACCTCGCGGATATGGCCGGATTGTTCCTGGCCCAGGAGATTGCCGGCCCCGCGAATATCGAGATCGTGGCTCGCGAGAATAAATCCGGCGCCGAGCTGATCGAGGGTTTGCATCACTTCGAGGCGTTTTTGCGCCGCCTCGGTCAGCATCTTGCCCGGCGGCAGGGTGAAATAGGCGTAGGCGCGCTGCTTCGAGCGGCCGATGCGGCCGCGCAATTGATAGAGCTGCGCCAGGCCGAAGCGGTCGGCGCGATGCACGATCATGGTATTGACGGTCGGGATATCGAGGCCGGACTCGATGATGTCGGTCGAGAGCAGCAGATCGAATTCATGCCTGTCGAAGGCCGACATGACGTCTTCGAGAGCGGTCGGCGTCAGCTTGCCGTGCGCCACGCGCATCTTGAGGTCGGGCAGCATCGCCCTCAGCTCGCGCTGGATGTCGTCGAGATCGGCGATGCGCGGCACGACATAGAAAATCTGCCCGCCGCGATGCAGCTCGCGCTGGATCGCCTCGCGCAGCACCACCGGATCGTAAGGCAGGACGAAGCTTCGCACCGCGAGCCGATCGATCGGCGGCGTCGCGATCACGCTCATCTCACGCACGCCCGCCAGCGCCAGTTGCAGGGTGCGCGGGATCGGCGTCGCGGTCAGCGTCAGCACATGCACGTCGGCTTTAAGCTGCTTGAGCTTTTCCTTTTGCGCCACGCCGAAATGCTGCTCCTCGTCGATCACGAGAAGGCCGAGGCGGCGAAAAGCGACATTCTTGGCCAGGAGCGCGTGGGTTCCGATCACGATATCGATCTTGCCGTCGGCCAATTCCCTTTTGGTCGCGGCGGCGTCGCGCGCCGACACCAGGCGCGACAATTGCGCCACCCGCACCGGCAGGCCGGCGAAGCGCTCGCTGAAGCGCTGATAATGCTGGCGCGCCAGCAAGGTCGTCGGCACCACGATCGCGGCCTGCGTCCCCGCCATCGCCGCGATGAAGGCCGCGCGCAGCGCCACCTCGGTCTTGCCGAAGCCGACATCGCCGCAGATGAGGCGGTCCATCGGCTTGCCCGAGATCATGTCGGCGAGCGCGTCATGGATCGCCTTGTCCTGATCCTCGGTCTCGGGGAACGGGAAGCGCGCGGCGAATTCCTCGTACAGCCCCTCGGGCGTCGGCATGATTTCGCCTTGGCGAATCTGGCGCTGCGCCGCGACCGCGATCAGCTCCGCCGCCATGTCCTTGATCCGCGCCTTGACGCGAGCCTTGCGCGACTGCCAGCCGACGCCGCCGAGCTTGTCGAGCTGTGCCGTGGCTTCGTCATTGCCGTAGCGCGACAGCATTTCGATATTCTCGACCGGGACGTAGAGCTTGTCGTCGCCGGCATAGAGAATGCGCAAACAGTCATGCGGCGCGCCGGCGACATCGAGCGTCTCAAGCCCCTCATAGCGGCCAAGCCCGTGATCGATATGGACCACGAGATCGCCGGGTTGGAGCGACGTGATCTCGGAAATGAAATGCTCGTTGTGGGCGCGGCGACGGGTGGGGCGGCCGAGACGCTCGCCCAAGATGTCTTGCTCGGTGAAGACCACGGCGTCGGCGGTGGCGTAGCCGCGCTCGAGCGGCAGCACCGCCGAGCCGACGCTTCGCTGGGGCAGAGTCAGGAATTCGGCCCAGTTCGCGACCCGCGTGGCGGCGACGGCGCCATGCTCATGCAGCAGGGAATCGAGCCGTTCGGCCGAGCCGGGGGTGTAGGCGACGATCAGGACCTTGCGGCCCGCCTCGCGCTCGCGCGTGAGCTGGTCGCGCACCGCGTCGAAGAGATTGATCTTGGGGTCGCCGCGGGCGGTGGCGAAGCCCGGGACCGGCCGGGCGCCGGCATCGAAGCCCTCGCCCGGCGTCGCGAAAGCACCCAGCTCCGCGACCTGGCGGGTTTGCAAGAGGCCCAGCCATTCGCGTTCATCGAGGGTGAATTGATCCGGCCGCACCGGGCGATAAGGCGCCGCCTGCGTGCCGCGCGGCGTATTGAGCCGCGCCTGGTAAAAATCGGCGATGGCGTCGATGCGATCCTTGCGGAAGGAATCGAGTTGCGGATCGAGCGCCACCGCGGCGCCGGGCAGATAATCGAACAGCGTCTCCAGGCGCTCGTAATACAGCGGCAGCCAATGTTCCATGCTGGCGAAGCGATGGCCGGCGCTGACGTTCTCATAAAGCGGATCGTCGTCGGCGACGGTGCCGAATTGCTCGCGATAGCGGGTGCGGAAACGCTGGATCGCGGTTTCGTCCAACAGCACCTCGCTGACCGGCAGCACCCGCAATTCCGTGAGCGCGCCGGTGGTCCGTTGCGTCAGCGGATCGAACAGGCGCATCGCTTCGAGCGTGTCGCCGAAGAAATCGAGCCTTGCCGGCGCCTCGGTTCCCGACGGGAAGAGATCGACGATGCCGCCGCGGATCGCGAATTCGCCCGGCTGGCGCACGGTCTCGGTGCGGCCATAGCCGTTACGCGCGAGAAATTCCGTCAGCTCCGACAGCGCGATCGGGTCGCCAATATCGAGACGCAGGAACCGCGCGCGGAACAGGTCGCGCGGCGGCACGCGTTGCAGAGCGGCATTGACGGTTGTCAGCACGATCCGGCGCCCGCCCGGCTTGGCCGCGGCGAGCCGGGTCAGCGTGTCGATGCGGCGGCTGACGATTTAGGGACTGGGCGAGACCCGGTCGTAAGGCAGGCAATCCCAGGCGGGAAAGGTCAGGACCTCCAGCCCAGGATGGTAGAAGGCGAGCGCCGCCGCGAGCCGCGCCATGCGCGCGTCGTCGGTGCCGATATGGAGCAGCAGGGGCACCGTGCCGCGCGCCACCAGCCCACCCAACACAAAGGCGTCATGCCCCTCCGGCGCGCTCGCGATGGTAATGCGGCCGGGTTGGGCGGCGGCAAAGAATTGATCGAGCGCGATCATATAATTCCCCCCTCCCCCCTTGAGGGGGAGGACAGAAATCGAGCGCGATAGCGCGAGATTTCAGGAGGGGGGTATTGGCGCGGCTTCCACCCCCCACCCGACAAGCCGCTTTGCGGCTTGTCCTCCCTCCCCCTCAAGGGGGGAGGGGCAATTTCTTTGCCTCCCAACTTCATCCGTTCGTCTTCAAGCGAAAATCCAATAGCAGCCGCAGGACGTCGGACTCCTGCTCCGGCGGCGGCGCGGCGCGGCCGACAATCCAGTCATAGAGAACGGCGTCGCCGATCTCCAAGAGCGCCTCGTAACGGTCGAGCCGAGCCGAATCGAACCCGGCGAGATGGCGCTCGGCGAAGGCGCCGAGCAGCAAATCCATCTCGCGCGTGCCGCGATGCCAGCTTCTGAACAACAGTTTTTTGCGGCGGACCGTTGCCGGATCGCCCATGCTGTACTCTCCCGTGATGCCTAGGATATAGAGGGCCGCAGCGCCCGCCTCAACCGCGAGAAGGATTTGCGCCCGGAAATTTTGTTCCCGCTGTTCGCGCCGGTGACCTCGCTCGCCGGCGTCGGGCCGCGCTTCGGCAAGCTATTGGCGGATTTAGCCGGGCCGCACCTCGCCGATCTTCTGTTTCATCTGCCGACCGGCATCATCGACCGCCGCTACGCGCCCAAGGTGCGCGAGGCCAAGCCGAGCCAGATCGCGACCCTCACCGTCAAGATCGAGGCCCATCTCAAGCCGCATAACCCGAAACAGCCCTATCGCGTGCGCTGCCGCGACGAAACCGGCTTCCTCCATCTGGTCTATTTTCACGTCAAGGGCGACTACCTGACGCGGCTGTTGCCGGTCGGTTCGACGCGGATCGTCAGCGGCACGGTCGAGCATTTCAACAACGAAATCCAGATCACCCATCCCGACCATGTCGTGGCGCCCGAGGCGCGCGAGCAAATGCCGCCGATCGAGCCGGTCTATGGCCTGACCGCCGGCCTGCCGTTGCGCATCGTGCAAAAGGGCATCGCCGTCGCGCTCGGTCGCGCGCCGGAATTGGCGGAATGGATCGATCCGCACCTGATGGCGCAACGCCATTGGCCGGGCTGGAAAGCGGCGGTAACGGCGGCGCATGCACCGCAAAGCGAGGCGGATATTCCGCCGACCACGCCGGCGCGCCAGCGCCTCGCTTATGACGAGCTTCTCGCCAATCAGCTCGCGATCGCGCTGGTGCGCGCCCACACCAAGCGGCTCCCCGGCCGCGCCATCGAGGTGCCGGGCCGGTTGCGAAAGCAGGTGCAGGCCGCCCTGCCCTTTTCGCTGACGCACTCGCAGCGCCAGGCGCTGGCCGAAATCGCGGGCGACATGGCAGCGCCCAACCGCATGCTGCGGCTGCTGCAAGGCGATGTCGGCAGCGGCAAGACGGTGGTGGCGCTGTTGGCGATGCTCGATGTCGTCGAGGCCGGCGCGCAAGCGGCGCTGATGGCGCCGACCGAACTGTTGGCGCGCCAGCATTACGCCACCCTTACGGCGCTGGCGGCACCGGCCGGCATCGAGATCGCGCTTCTGACCGGCCGCGAAAAAGGCCGCGTTCGCGAGGATATTCTGCTGCGCCTCGGTTCGGGCGATATCGGCATCGTGGTCGGCACCCACGCGCTGTTTCAAACCGAGGTCGCGTTCAAGGATCTGGCCTTCGCCGTCATCGACGAACAGCATCGTTTCGGCGTCGAGCAGCGCATCGCGCTCTCGAACAAGGGCAAGGGCGTCGACATTCTCGTCATGACGGCGACGCCGATCCCGCGCACGCTCATGCTCACCGCCTATGGCGATCTCGATTCCTCGCGCCTCACCGAAAAGCCGGCGGGACGCAAGCCGGTGACGACCCGCACCATCCCGCTGTCCCGCTTCGCGGAAGTGGTCGAGGCGGCGCGGCGCGCGCTTTCGACCGGCGCCAAGATCTACTGGATTTGCCCGCTGGTGGCTGAATCGGAACTGATCGAGCTCGCCGCCGCCGAGGCGCGTTTCGCCGAATTGAAAAAACTGTTCGGCGAGCGCGTGGGCCTCGTTCATGGCCGGATGAAGGGCGCCGAGCGCGACCGCGCGATGGAGCAATTCGCCACCGGCGGGATCGATCTTCTGGTCGCCACCACGGTGATCGAGGTCGGCGTCGATGTCGCGGACGCGACCGTGATGGTGGTCGAGCACGCCGAACGCTTCGGGCTGGCGCAGCTCCATCAACTGCGCGGGCGCATCGGGCGCGGCGCCAAGCCCTCGGCCTGCTTGTTGCTGTACACGACGCCCTTGAGCGAAACCGCCAAGCAGCGGCTTGCGATCCTGCGCGAGACCGAGGACGGATTCCGCATCGCCGACGAGGATTTGCGCTTGCGCGGCGCTGGCGAAGTTTTAGGCACGCGGCAAAGCGGATTGCCGGAGATGCGGCTCGTCGATCTCGCCGTTCACGCCGATTTGATCCCGGTGGCGCGCGACGACGCGCGTCTCGTCTTGGCGCGCGATCCCGAATTGAGCAACGAGCGCGGCGCCGCCGCGCGGGTTCTGCTCTATCTCTTCGCCCGCGACCTCGCTGTGGGCTATCTGCGCTCGGGCTAAGGCGGCACCGGCCTTTACCATAGTTTAGCGAATAGTCCCGTACCTTCGTCGTGCGAGCAAACATGGCGAAATGGACGGAAATTCGTGGCTTCCTGCGCTCGCGCGCGGGCGTGGCCTTCATCAGATTCGCGCTGGTCTGCGCCGTGATTTCCGCCGGTTTCGGCTACGGCTTTTTTCAACTCAGCCTCAACAATTACATCGCCACCAAGGGCGAGGAAAAGATCACCGCGCTGCAATTGGTCGATGCCTTCGTGCGCAACTATTCGCGCATTCGCGAGGATCTCGGCGACAACGCATCGCCCGTTCCGGCGACGTTCCGCGCCCATTCCATTGAAATCTTCAACCATCTGCGCGATTCCGACGACGTGCTCAAGCTGCTCTGGGTCGGCCGCGACGGGCGCGCCATCAAGACGCCGCCCGCGGACGCGGCCATGGCCGCGACCATCGAGACCTTCGCCGACACCGCGCAGCCGAAGCCGGTCTCGCGCTTCCTGATGGCCGGCAACAGCTTCGTGTTCCGCACCGTTTACCCGTCCATCGCCACCGACCAAGGCTGCGTCAGTTGCCATAACACGCTGCAGCCCAACCAGCCGCAATGGCGTCTGGGCGAGGTCATGGGCGCGTTTTCGATCGACGTTCCGGCGGCGCCGTTCCTGCGCGCCGATCTCTGGCAAAGCGTCGGCCTCGGCCTGGCGCTGCTGTTGATCCTGAACGGCGTCGGGCTGTTCATCGCCCTCGTCTACTTCCACCGGTTGAACGAACGCGAGGCCGTTTACGAGGCGACGCGCGCCGCCAGGGACGAGGCCGAGGCCGCGAGCCGCTCCAAATCCGAATTCCTCGCCAATATGAGCCATGAGCTGCGCACGCCCTTGAACGCCGTGATCGGCTTCTCGCAGGCCATGCTCGGCCAGATCAAAGGGCCGCTCAACGAGCATTATCGCGATTACGCCCAAGATATTTGCGACGGCGGCTCCCATCTGCTCGCCATCATCACCGACATTCTCGACCTGTCGAAGGCCGAGGCCGGCAAGCTCGAACTGGTCGAGGAACCGGTCGATCTCGGCGCCGTGATCGAACAGGCGTGCCGTTTCGTGCGCGACCGGGCCCAGGAGGCCGGGCATCGGCTGACGGTGAGAATCGGTCAGGGCATGCCGGCCGTCATGGCCGATCCGCTGCGGCTCAAGCAGATCGCGATCAATCTATTGTCGAACGCGGTGAAGTTCACGCCGCCGGGCGGCCGGATCGAGATCGGCGCCGCTTTCGACGAGCGCGCGGGCTTCACGATAACGGTCAGCGACAACGGCATCGGCATCGCCGAAGAACATTTGCAAAAGATTCTGGAGCCGTTCTTCCAGGTCGAGGGCTCGTTGCGCCGCCGACACGAGGGCAGCGGCCTGGGCCTGGCATTGGCGGCCAAGATGGCGGCGCTTCATGGTGGCGCCTTGTCGGTCGAAAGCACGCCGGGGCGCGGCACGACCGTGACCGTGACCTTGCCGGCCTACCGCCGTATCAAGGAATCCATCGCGGCTTAGCGCCGCAACGTGCCGGTCAAGGCGAGATCGGCGAATTCGCCTTCGAGATACATCAGGTGCTTGTGGGCATCGCCGACCCTGATGTCCTGCACCTGGCCGATCAGGATCGAGTGGCTGGCATAGACGATGGCCTGATCGAGCGTGCAATCGAAGGCGACAATGGCGTCATCCAAGACCGGCGCGCCGGTGGCGAGTTCGATCCATTTGTCCGACGTGAAACGGCGCGCGCGGTCCTCCGGCTTGCGCGAGGCGAACAGCCGCGCCAATTCGACCTTGTCGTGCGGCAACACATTCACGCAAAAGGACCGGGATTCGAGGATGGCGCGATGGGCCGAGGCCTCGCGATTGACGCAGGTGAGGAGCGAGGGCGGCTCGACCGACAGCGAGGTCACGGCGGTCGCGGTCAAGCCATGATATTTCTCGTCCTGGCGGCAGGTCACCAGGGTCACCGCAGCGGGGAGCCGCCGCATCCCGAGCCTGAATTGCTCCGCGGAGATCATGCGCTCACCCCGTCGCCAGCACCTGCTCGAGGAAGTCGAGATGCTCGGCGCGCCAGCCGGCGGCGGGCGCGAAGCTGTCGTCGAGCACGAGATAATTGTCCTGGGCCGCATCGTAAGCGGGCCAGGTGACGCCGCCGCCGTTCGGATCGCCGGTCGCGGCGAACCGCACCCAGAGACGGCCCATTTGATCTGACAGCGCCCGATCCTTGTCGATGATCGTCCGCTCGCGGCCGAAATAAGATTGATCCAGCGCGCCGAAGATATAAGGCACGTCCTCGACATGAGTCGGCGGCTCGGTGTCGCCGCCGGTCGGATGGGTGAAGATATAACGGTAGGCCGGCTGCCCGTGCTTGGCATGAAGCCGCGACAGCGCGCGGTTGCTCCAATGGACCATGAAATCGCCAAGCAACAGCGCCACCGCGTTCGGCACCTCGGCATCGCTTGGCGCGGGATAGAGCGTCATGGCTTCCTCGGCCCATTTGCCGAAGCCGGCCTGAACGAAGGTGCGGAAGCCGACCACGTCCTTGATCGGGATGTTGCGAATGAAAAACGCGCCCTCATATTCGACCGCGCCGATCATGAGCGGCACGCGATGGTAATTGCCGGCGGCGAACGCCGTGCGTTCCCGCTCGGGCAGAACCCAGCCGTCG
>JAATGI010000480.1 GCA_015654725.1 Rhodospirillales bacterium | reverse complement strand
GCGCCGAGCGCTGCGCTGCCGGTGGCGACCGCCGCCGGCGATCAGCCGCTATGGCTGCGCAACGCCCTGCCGGCGCCGCCGCTGACCGGCCAGCCGCGCATCGCCGTCGTGATCGACGATCTCGGTCTCGACCGGAACCGCACCGAGCGCGCGATCGAGCTAAAGGGCCCGCTGACCTTGTCCTTCCTCGCCTATGCCAGCGACTTGCCGCAGCAAACCGACGCGGCGCGCCGGGCCGGGCATGAGTTGATCGTCCATGTGCCGATGGAGCCGGTGAGCCGGGTCAAGGAAGCCGGGTCCGACGCCGGCGATCCGGGACAAGGCGAGTTGCTGCGCCGGCTGCGATGGGATCTTGGCCGCTTCCAGGGCTATGTCGGGATCAACGACCATGTCGGCAGCCGCGTCGCCGACGATCCGATGGCGATGGCGCTGGTGATCGGCGAACTCAAATCGCGCGGCCTCATTTTCCTCGACGGCGAGGACGATGCCGGCGCCGGCGAGAGCATCGCGGAGCGGCTCGGCGTGCCGATGGCCAAGCGCGACGTGTTTATCGACGACGATATCAGCGGCGCCGCGATCGCGGCGCGGCTCGACGAACTCGAACGAATTGCGCGCCGCCGCGGCACCGCCATCGCCATCGCCCATCCGCACGATCAGACGCTCGACGCGCTCGCCGCCTGGCTATCACGCCTGCCGGCCAAGGGAATCCAGCTGGTTCCGCTGACCGCGATCGTCAAGGAACGCTACCGCGAGCATCTCGCCGGCGCGAATTAGCTCGCGCTCCAAGCGGCAAAAGACGAAGGCGGCGACGCTGCCGCCTTCGCTTGGGTCGCGGCGTCAGCGTCGGTTAGCGGTGCCAGTTTCGTCCGCCGCCGCCGTGCCAGGCATGGCCGATCGCGGGGCCGCGCCAGCCGCCACCCCAACCCCCGCCCCAGGCCACGCCGAGGCCGACATAGGGGCCGCCATAGCCGTAGCAGTAGGGGTAATAGTAGCTGCAGGCATAAGGGTAGGCGGGCGTGACATAGACCTGCGCATTCGCCGTTTCCGCCGTGGCGGCGATCGCGAGCGGTGCCGCGACCAGCGCGCCCACCGCGAGAATTTTGCCGAGCCGTGTCATTATCAATCTCCTTTGTTGGCTCCTCCATCAGACATATGGGTCTCGGCGGCCACGCCGTGCCCGAATTACAGTTATTTAAGCTTGCGGAAAGCTTGGCCCTCGTGGCGCCGGCGCGGGCCGGCCGCTTGACGATGGCGGTGCGGCACACTAGGCAAGACATCGGTGCCGCCGTCGCCAGCCAAGCGTTCGCGTTCAACACCTCGACGGTCACGAATTCCGGAGAACACGAAAATCCATGCAGACCCAACCTCAGCAACCTTTGGCGACGGAGGAACTCCACCGGCTCAGCCATTTGCGCCAGTTGCGCCGGCAGCGCCGCCAGGCGAAGCCTCCGGGGCAGCTCAGCGTCGGCGCGCGGGTGGCGGATGTCGTCGCGCGCGTCGTCGGGTCATGGCGATTCATCATCATCCAGAGCGTGCTGCTGGTGATTTGGATCGCGCTCAATCTGACGGCATGGGTCGAGCAGTGGGATCCTTATCCCTTCATCTTGTTGAATTTGGCGCTGTCGTTTCAGGCCGCCTACACCGCGCCGATCATCATGATGAGCCAAAATCGCCAAGCGGAAATCGACCGCGAGGCGGTGCAGCACGATTACGACATCAACCTCAAGGCGGAACTCGAAATCGAATTGCTGCACCAGAAGATAGACTTGATGCGCGAGAAGGAAATTGCCGAGCTCATCGCCATCATCCACGGGCTCGAGGAGCACCTCAAGATTCACGACGCCGCCGCGCCGACGGCGAAATAGCGATCAGAAACGATAGAGCGGAATGCCGAGCGCCGCGGCGCCGGCATTGAGGCGCTCGTCGTAACTCGCCAACGCGATCTCGTGCCCGTGGCTGCGCTGATAATCCATCGTGGCGAGGTGCAGGGCATCCAGCGTTCGTATGGGGATGGGAAACGGGCGTAAAGCGCGAGCCAGCACCGGCGGCGTAAGATCGACGAATGCGAGCTGACCAAGCAGCTCGCGGACCGAGTTCAAGTCCAATTCGGAACCGCGTCGCTTATGTACCTGTGTCCAAATCTCGTATTCGAGGAGGCGGCTCGACGAGAGCGTGCCTTCCTCCCACATCGTTGCGGGCGGTGCGCGATCCTCCACGAATAGATGGGCAAGAGCGACGGAGCTGTCGAGGTAAATCACCGGTCCTCGCGACTGAACGCCAGGTCCCTCTCAAGTTCTTCCCAACGCATGATCGGCTTGCGCGGTGGCACGGTTTTCTTGGTGCTTGCCGGCGGCGTCATCCAACCTTCGCGCACCGCCTCCGCCAGCTTCGGATCGGCGAGGAGGGCCGGATGATTCATCTGTGTCGGCGTCAATTGCGCCACGACGCGGCCGCGATCGGTCACGAGTACGGATTCGCCGGAAGCGGCGATCCGCACATACTCGCTGAGTTTGTTCTTCAGTTCCTTGATGCCGACGGCGCGCATGAACGTAAGGTAGCTACCGGTAGCTACCTTGTCAAATGGCTACTCCCTGGCGAATCTTACGGCTTCCTCGGCGGCGACGAAGAGCGCCTTCATCTTGTCGAGCGCTTCCTGGTATTCGGCCGCGGGCGATGAATCCGCGACCACGCCGCCGCCGGCTTGCGCGATCATGACCCCGTCCTTGACGATGGCGGTCCGCAAGACCAGGCAAGTATCCATGCTGCCGTCGCCGGCGAAGTATCCAACCGCGCCGCCATAGATGTTGCGGCGTTCGCGCTCCAGCTCGTCGATGATCTCCATGGCCCGTACCTTGGGCGCGCCCGACAGCGTGCCGGCCGGAAAGCCCGCGATCAGCGCGCCGAGCGCGTCGTATTTCGGATCGAGCTCGCCCTCGACATTCGAGCAGATATGCATGACATGGGAGTAGCGTTCGATGACGAAGCTCTCGGTCACCTTCACCGTGCCGATTTTCGATACCCGACCGACATCGTTGCGCGCGAGATCGACCAACATCAGATGCTCGGCGCGCTCCTTGGGATCGGCGAGCAATTCCTCTTCGAGCTTTTTGTCCTCGACGGCGGTGGCGCCGCGCCGGCGCGTGCCGGCGAGCGGGCGGATCGTGACCTTGCCGTCGCGCACCCGCACCAGAATCTCCGGGCTCGACCCGACCACGCAGAAATTTCCGAAATCGAGAAAGAACAGGAACGGCGAGGGGTTGAGCCGGCGCAGCGCGCGATAGAGCGAGAAGGGCGGCAGCCGGAACGGAATCCGCATCCGCATCGAGGGCAGAATCTGGAACGCCTCGCCGGCGCGGATATAGTCCTTGGCCTGCTCGACCATCGCCATGTATTCCGCGCGCGACATGTTGCCGTTGGGCGGCGGCAATTCGCGCGTGACCTCGGCGCTCTCGCGGCGATGCGGCAGGCTGCGCTCGAAATCGGCGAGCACATCAGCCAAGCGCTCGCGTGCCTGGTCGTAAGCGGCCCGGGCGGCGAGGTCGCGGTCGGGCCAGGCCGTCGTCACCAGCATGACGCGGTCGGCGATATGGTCGAAGATGGCGATCACCGACGGGCGCAGGAACAGCCCGTCCGGAATCTTGAGCGTGTCGGGGTTGTTGTCCGGCAGGCGCTCCATCAGCGCCACCATGTTGTAGCTCATATAGCCGAACAGGCCCGACGCCATCGGCGGCAGCGGTTCCGGCGTGGCGACGCGGCATTCCGCGACCAGGCGCCGCAGCGCGGCGAGCGCGCCGTCCGGCTCCGGCTCGAAGGCGCCTGCGTCGAAGCGGGCGCGGCGATTGATCTCGGCGCGGTCGCCGAAGCAACGCCAGATCACATCGGGCTTCAGTCCGATGAATGAATAGCGCGCCCGCGTGGCGCCGCCTTCGATCGATTCGAACAGGAAGGAATTGGGCCGGCCGTCGGCGAGCTTGAGCATCGCCGAGACCGGCGTCTCCAAATCGGCGACGAAGGAGGTCCACACCGGAACCGGCTTGCGCTCGGCATGGGCGCGCGCGAATTCCTCGAAGCTCGGCGTCAGTTGCATCGCGTCGGTGCTACAGAATTCGGTTGAGCGCGGCCGAGTCCACCGGGACCGGGAAGCGGCCGCGCAGCGCCCGTTCATATTGGTCGAGCATGTCGGTTTGCATCGCCGGCGCGACTTGGCGCGCGATCGCGTCTTTTTGTATCGCTTCCTGCGCCGGATCGGGCGGCAGCATGTCCCTCACCACCGCGACGACATAGCCCTGGTCGCCGGCGGACGCCGACACCGCCTCGCCGGGCTTCGCCGAGAACAGTTTCGCGACCAGCGCCGGCGGCAACTCGTTGTCGCCGCCGATGCGAGTCAGCGGCTTGGTCGTGAACGGCTTGAGGCCGTGCAGCGCCGCCGCGTCGTCGAGGCTCTGCCCGCCCTTCACCGCGTCGGCGACGCCGTCCGCGAGCTTGGCGAGACGCGTCTCGCGCTCCTCCGCCTCGACCGACGCCGTGACGCGGTCGCGGATCTGCACCAGCGGCTGCGGCGCGGACGGCGTCACGCTATCGACCGAGACCAGGTAAAAGCCCTGATTGGGCGCGTCCTTGAGATCGCTCATCGCGCCGGCGGCGGTGGCGAAGGCGGTCTTGAGAATATCGCCGGCGGGCGGCGGCAACGCCGCTTCCTTGCCTTGCGCGTCATGGCCGTCGGCATAGACATCCGAAATCTTGACCGGCTTCAAATTGAACTTCGCCACCAGATCGTTGAATTTGGTGCCGCCCGCGAGCGCGTCGTCGATCGCGTTCGCGGTCTTGGCGGCGTCGTCCGCGGCCTCGCCTTGCGCCAATTCCTGCGCGAGCTTGTCCTTGACCTGCGCGAAGGGTTGAACCTGCTCGGGCACGACCGAGACCAGCTTGAAGATATGCCAGCCGAACGGGTCCTTGACCGGCTGGCTGACGTCGCCCGGCTTCAGCGCGAACGCGGCCTGGGCGAGCGGGTCGGGCAAGTCGCCGCGCGTGAGCAGGCCGAGCTTGAGCGTGTCGTCGCTTTCGCCGGCGACGTCGCGCGCGACCTGGGCGAAATCGCCGCCGGCGGCGAGCGCCGCCTGCACCGCCTTCAGCTTGGCGTCGTCGGCGACCAGGATTTGCTGAAGGTCGCGCTTTTCGGGGGCGCGGAATTCGCCGCTGCGTTCCTTATATTCGGCGGCAAGCCGGTCGTCGGGAATCTTGATCGCGGCGGCGAGTTCGGCCGGATCGAGCAGCGCCACGGTGAAGACGCGCCGCTCCGGCTCCATGAACTGGTTCTTGTGCGCGTCATAGAATTTTTCCAGCGCGGCCTGGTCGGGAGCGGCAACGTCGCCGACCGATTTGGGCGGCAGCAGCACCGCTTCCGCGATGCGCCGCTCGTTGCGCGCCCGCCATAACGTATCGACCAACTCGGTCGGCGGCGACGCGCCCTCGATCACCGGCTCGACCAGCCGGGCGCGGATCAGGTCCTCGCGCAGCAGCGCCTCGTATTGCTGATCGCCCAACTGATTGGCGGCCAGCGTTTGCAGATAGACGCCGCGATCGAACGCACCCGAGGCGCCGCGAAAGGCGGGATTGTTCTCGATCTCCTGGCGCACCGCGGCATCGGTGATGGCGAGGCCGAGCCGAGCCGCTTCGAGATCCAGCAAATGGCGGTCGATTACGCTTTGCAGCGTGGTGTCGAGCAGGCCGAGATCCTTGATCTGCTCCGGCGTCGGGGCGAAATTGGCCGAGCGGCGCATGTTGTCGAGCTGCTGGCGCAGGGCCTGCGACACTTCGTCGGGCGAAATCTTGATATCGCCGACGGTCGCGACCGAGGCGTCGGGCGTACGGCCGCGGAAAATATCGCCGATGCCCCACAGCGCGAAGGTGAGGATCAATATCCCGAACAGAATCTGAACGACGATGCCCGAGGCGCGCGAGCGAATGGCTTGCAACATGGCGGCGATGATAGGTGGCCGCACTAGCCACGGCAAGGCGCGCATGTTAGAGCGAAAACATGCGGAAATTGATCGCCGGCAATTGGAAAATGAACGGGCTGCGCGCCGACGGGTTGGCGCGGGCGCGGGCGTTGGTGGCGCGGGCGGCGAAAGCGCCGCCGCCCTGC
>JAATGI010000268.1 GCA_015654725.1 Rhodospirillales bacterium | reverse complement strand
TACCCGGCGCGATGCAGCGCCTCGGCGATGGCGCGGCCGATGCCACGGGTGCCGCCGGTGACCACAGCTACTCTTGCCATTTTTTCCTCCCAGATTCAGATGACAGAGACGAGGCATCAGGTATCGGAGTCTCTCTGTCCTCCGATCCCTGCCCTCCGTCATCTGGCAATGCACATGGCGATGCCCATGCCGCCGCCGATGCACAGCGTGGCAAGACCCTTCCGGGCGTCGCGCTTTGCCATTTCGTGCAACAGCGTCACCAGCACGCGCGCGCCCGACGCGCCGATGGGATGGCCGAGCGCGATGGCGCCGCCATTGACATTGACCCGCTCGGGATCCCAGCCCAGCTCTTTATTGACCGCGCAAGCCTGCGCCGCGAATGCCTCGTTGGCTTCGATCAGATCGAGCTCGCCGATTTTCCAGCCGGCTTTTTCCAGCGCCTTGCGCGAGGCCGGAATCGGGCCTGTCCCCATCACCGCGGGATCGACCCCCGCCGTGGCCCAGGACGCGATCCGCGCCAATGGCGTAAGGCCGCGCTTTTCGGCTTCGGCCGCGGTCATCAGCACCAGTGCCGCCGCGCCGTCATTGATGCCCGAGGCATTGCCCGCCGTGACGGTGCCGTCCTTGGCGAAGGCCGGGCGTAGTTTCGACAGAACATCAACCGTGGTGCCGGCACGCGGATATTCGTCCTTATCGACGAGCTGATCGCCCTTGCGCGTCTTGATCGTCACCGGGACGATCTCTTGCTTGAAACGGCCCGCCTCTTGCGCGGCGACGGCGCGTTCCTGCGAGCGCGCCGCGAATTTGTCCTGTTGCTCGCGGGTGATTTGATAGCGCTGCGCCACATTCTCGGCGGTATTGCCCATGTGGTAGCCGTTGAACGCATCCCACAGCCCGTCCTTGATCATGGTATCGATCATGGCGACGTCGCCCATCTTGGTGCCGTTTCGCAGATGCAGGCAGTGCGGGCTGAGGCTCATGCTCTCCTGGCCGCCCGCCACGACAATCGAGGCATCGCCAAGCTTGATCGCCTGGCTGGCGAGCGCCACCGCGCGCAAGCCCGAGCCGCAGACCTGATTGATCATGTATGCCGTGGCGCCGACCGGAATGCCGGCGGCGATGGCGGCCTGGCGCGCCGGGTTCATGCCCTCGCCGGCGACAAGGATTTGCCCCATCACCACTTCCGACACCTCAGCCGCATCGATATTGGCGCGCCTCATCGCCTCGGCGATGGCGATCTTGCCGAGTTCGTGCGCCGGCAGCGACGCCAACGCGCCGTTAAACGAGCCGATCGGCGTGCGCGCTGCGCCGGCGATCACGATGTCGGTGGAGTTGGTCATGGATTGCCTCTGATGCTTCGGTTCTTAGATAGCCCCAAGAACGTGGTTTGGGAACCCGCAAGCTCCACTGATTAACGCCGTCGCTGAAAACTCCGATAGACTGTGGCGAACCCTTACTTCAGAAGGTGCGTTGTTACCGCGGCGGCGATAATGGCGTTCGCCTAGTTCGATCATGGTGGCGGCACCGTCACTTATGACGGGCAACGCGAAATCCCACACGGTGCTTTTTCTTATCGCGGACCATGTCCGCCCAGCGGCCAACATCGCTATCGTTGGACGGTCGAGGCGCTCGACGCGTCCGGCGCGGCGCCAGGACAAGCCTAAATCATGCGACTGTTCCCGCCGGACTAGCTCGCTGCCCTCATTACTATATCTAGCTACGGCCCGCACGGTTTGACCTGTTAAATCAGGAGATTTACAGGCAAAGCCCTTTTCGCCATCAACCCCTTGATTATGTCCTTACGAACTCAATATAGAACATAACATGAACGATGTCAACGCAAAAAATGGGTTCGCCCACCCTAGGCGTGTGAGCGGACCGCGAGTTCGATGCGTCGCTAAAATGCCAACAGCGGCGCCCCCAAGCGCCGCTGTTGCCATGATCTCGGAACCGACTTTAGATGGTGTTCGCGACCTTCGAGAACACGCCGCTGACGCTGGAGCCCAACAGGCTCACCGCGCCAATAATCACGACCGCGATCAGGGCCGCGATCAGCGCGTATTCCAGGGCGGTCACGCCCTTTTTGTCGCCGATCAGTTTCGTCATCAACATCAATCTCGTCATCAACATGGTCATAGCTACCTCCGCTTTCCTAATGGCTGTGGGACAGGATTTAACCGCCATATCCGCAACCACCGGATAGGCCCCGTAGCTTTTTCTAAACGACGCTACTTAATGCCCAGTTAAATATGGTTAAAGTCCCGTCTTTCGCGGGCGGCGGGACAGCGGCGTCGAGGCGGCATGGGCAGCGAGCCACGCCGTCACCGGCGCCCAAACCGCCGCCGGCGCGCCCCGGCCGACGACCATGCCGATATGGCCTAAAGGCGGGGAAATTCGTTCCGCGTCAATGAGATGATCGGCCAACGCGGCGGCGGTGAGCGGCGGCACGATGCGGTCCTGGCGTGGTACCAGCACCAAGCTGGGCGCCTCGACCTCTTCCGGCAGGACCGGGCGGTCCGCGATGCACCACTTTCCGAGCCCTGGTAGGTTCTCTCCGTACCACGACCCTAGCGCTTGTTCCGCGACCGGAAGAGCGAGCGGAACCCCGTCATTGAGCCAGTCCTCGAGTGCGACAAATTCGCGCTCCGCCTCGCCGCCCGCCGGCAGCGCATGCAGCCGCGTGAATTTGCGCATGGCGGTGAGCGGATCGTTGGCGAGAAAAAACATTTGCAAGACGTCGACCGGCACCTCGCCCAAGGCCGCGAAGCTTTCGATCAGGGGCCGCGTCAATTGCCCCAACAGCCGCGCATGCTCGGCGCGCTCGGCGTGAAAATCCCACGGCGTCGCCAGGAGTACGAGGCCCGAAACCAGATCGGGCCGGCGCTGCGCCAGCGCCACGGCCAAGAGCCCGCCCATGCAATAGCCGAGCACGCCAAGCTTGCCGCCGGCGACACCCGCCGCCGCCTCGGCCGCGGCTTCGAGGCGCCCTGCGACGTAATCGGTGAGATCGAAGCCGCGCTCCGCCACGCCGGGCGCCCGCCAATCCACCAGCAACGGGCGCAAACCCGCGCCCGCGAGATGGCGCAGCAGACTTTTATCGGGCATGAGATCGAGGATATAGGCCCGGTTGATGAGCGAGGGCACCACCAGAACCGGCGCGCCGCCTTCAGGCCGATAATCCAAAAGCCGTGTCGAGCCTCGCTGCCAGACGGCGGGGGGCTCGGCCGGGTCGCGCGCATAGGGATGGCGGCGATAGCGTTCGAGACCGCCCAGGAACGCATCGGCGCGCGCCGCGATCTCGCGATCGAGCGCGGCGGCGAATGCTTCAGCGGGAACGCTTCTTAGGCTTGCTTCGAGCGGCGCCGCGAGCGGGGCGAGCGCCGGATTCCAACCGAGCGATCCGTTCCTCGATAGCGTCGAGGCGAGCCGCGATCCGGTCCAGACGCTGGCCGCGCTCATCAGATGGAGCGGCAGCGGCCGCGGCCCGGTTCTTACGTGGGCGGACGCCATTTTGCGTGCCGCTCCAGAATGGAAAGCCCGCCGGCAAGGCAGCCAAGAACCGGCTCATGCCCTCGGCCAGCTCGGGGTCGACGGCCAGCGCTGTCATCTGTTCTTGCCACAGATCGAGAAACCTCTTGGCGAGCGCGGCATGGTTCGGCGGCTCGGGGGCCCGCTCATCGCTCATGGCGTTGCATCATAGCCAAGGGTCACCGCCGAGGCCAGTCCGCGCGACCCTATTTTCAGCCGGCCCGGTTCTGTTATGCTGCGAAGCAATATGGGAGCCCGGCCATGACCAACGCGACCAGATCAGCGGACAAAGCGGCCGAGGGCAAGTCGCCCGTCATGATCAAGAAATACGCCAACCGCCGGCTCTACAACACCGCCACCAGCTCCTACGTCACGCTTCAGGATTTGTCGCACATG
>JAATGI010000069.1 GCA_015654725.1 Rhodospirillales bacterium | reverse complement strand
GAGGAGGCCGCGCACTGAGCGGAAGCGGCGAAATTAAATCGCGCCCGAGGGGCGACCAAAAACGTCACAAGGCGGCCCTGATAAATTACCCCACCGGATGTTGGTTGATCAGGAGCCAATAGAGGCCGATCTCGGTCACCGCCTTGTTGAACTGGTCGAAATCGACGGGCTTCACGATATAGCTGTTGGCGCCGAGCTTGTAGGTTTCGCGAAGGTCGCTGTCCTCGCGCGACGAGGTCATGACCACGACCGGCATGGTCATGGTTCGCGGGTCGCTTTTCACGCGCCGCAGCACCTCGATGCCGCCGATCCGTGGCAGCTTGAGATCGAGCAGCATGACGATGGGCCCGCCTGTCAGGTTGGGATCGCCCGCGGCGTCGGCGCCGAAGATGTAATCGAGCGCCTCCGCGCCGTCGCGCAGCACGCGGATCGGGTTGGTGAAATTGCTCTTGCGCAGCGCGCGCAGCGTCAATTCGACGTCGTCCGGATTATCCTCGACCAGCAGCATTTCGACGGTTGCCATCTCGCCCTCCTTCCGGTCAGCCCAGGGTAAAAAAGAAGGTCGCGCCCTCGCCGACGCGCGCCTCGGCCCAGATCGCGCCGCCGTGGCGATGCAGGATGCGCTGCACGATGGCGAGGCCGACGCCGGTGCCGTCATATTCATCCGCGCGATGCAGCCGCTGAAACACGCCGAACAGTTTCGCGGCATGAGCCATGTCGAAACCGGCGCCGTTATCGGCGACAAAATAAACCGTCTTGCCCGCTTCCTGTCTGCTGCCGATGTCGATGCGCGCCGCCGCTTTCTTGCTGGAGTATTTGACGGCGTTGCCGATCAGGTTGGCGTAAACCTGCGTCAGCAGGGCGAAATCGGCCTGGCATTCCGGCAGATCGCCGATGGCGATCTCGAGATCCCGGCCCTCGCGCTCGCGCGCGCCGTCATCGAGAACGCGCGTCACGATCGCCGCCGGCGCCACCGCCCGCTTATTGATGGGCCGCCGCGACAGGCGCGAGAAGGCGAGCAGATCGTCCATCAGATTGCCCATGCGGACGGTGTTCCGCCGCACCACGCCCAGGAGCCGCGCCGCCTCGGCTTCGAGCGTGCCGGCATGATCCTCCATCAGCACGCGAGAGAAGCCGTCGATCGCGCGAAGCGGCGCGCGCAGATCGTGGGCCACGGTATAGGCGAAGGCTTCGAGCTCGGCATTGGCGAGGCGAAGCTCCTCGGCCGACCGTGCCAGCTCGGCATTGCCGCTTTCGAGCGCCAATCGCGCCTGCCGGCGTTCTTGGCCGACGCGATTGAGGATCGCCGAGACGCGCCAGATCACCGCCAGCATCACGGTCATATTCGCGACCGGAAACAAGGCGGCCGCGAACGCCACGTCGAACAGGCCGAAGGATTGGCCGATATAGCGCAGCCAGCCCAACGCCAACGGCACGACGATGACGATGGGAACGAGCCGCCGCGCCACCTCGGTCCCGGCGTTTTCGCCGAACAGGATGCCGACGATCGCCTGGCGCTGGCGCGCCGCCAGAATCCCGAGCGCGGCAATGGCGAACACCGCCGCCGAGGTGCTTCGCATATTGACGTAAGGCGTGATGCCGATGCCCTGGTTTTCTTCGTAATAGGCGTTGTGCAGCAGCCCCACCATGGCGATGACGAGCACCAGGAGCGCCAGCATCTGGGCCGCCCGCACGCGCTCCGCGATCAGCGCCAACAGCGCGGCCGCGACCGCCAGCAAGCTGACCCCGCCGGCGAAGGAGCGCGGCACGCCCCGGAAGGCACGCCCGCCGTCAAGGTCGATCAGATATCGGCCGATCGAGATGTCGTCGCCGATCACCGGCCCGGTCAGGGCCAAGGCGCCCAACCCCAGCACCGCGAGCGCCATGACGGTCGCCGCCGCCATCGCGCCGCGTCGGCCCCGCGCGCGTCGGTCGAGGAACAGAACGCTGCCCGTCAGCAACAGCATGGCGCCCATATCGACCGGCCGGCCGAGCACGCGATCGACCGCATCCCGCGAACCCGGCAGCAAGGCCGCGACGACGACCAGCGTGCCGACGGCCATGACGACGACGATCAACAGACGCGTCGGATCGATCGCGACGGCGTCGGGCCGGGACGCCCTGACGCGCCGATTTGGCGGCACCGAGGCGGGGAAGCCTGGCACCGCGCGGTCGTCACCGACCAAGAGAATTTGGCTGCGGCGCCGCGCCGGCGCGGCGCGCGACCGCGTCGGCGTGGGCGTCGGACAGCGTCTGAGCGATCGCGGCGGCCAGTTCGTCGCCGTCATAGGGCTTTTGCAGGATGCGGATATCGGGATCGAGCGCGCCGCGCTGGCGCACTTCACGCGCCGGAAATCCCGACGTCAGCAGGATTTTCAGATCGGGCCGGCGCCGCCGCGCTTCGCGCGCCAACTCATAGCCACTCATGCCATTGGGCATGGCGACATCGCTCAACAAGAGTTCGATCTGCGGCGTGGCCGCCAGAGCGGCAAGCGCCTCGACGCCGTCGGCGGCGGCGGCGACGCGATGGCCGAGCGAGCGGCACACCGAGACCAGAAAGCCGCGCACCGCGCGATCGTCGTCGACGACGAGAATGTCGGTGCGGCGCTGCATCCGATTGACGCGAGGCCGCGGCGCCGCCGGCGTCACGCTTTTCTCGCCGCTCACGCCCGGCAGATAGAGCTTGATCGTGGTGCCGCGGCCCGGCGCGGTGTCGATCGCGAGTTCGCCGCCGGACTGATTCGCGAAACCATAGACCATGCTGAGACCGAGCCCGGTTCCCTTGCCGACCTCCTTGGTGGTGAAAAACGGCTCCATCGCTCGGGCCGCCACCTCGGGCGGCATGCCGGTGCCGGTATCGGCGACGGCGAGCAGGATGAAATCGCCGCTCCGCCCGGCGGGCGCCGCGCGGCGCGCCGAAATCGAGACGGCGCCGCCCTCGGGCATCGCGTCGCGGGCGTTGATGACGAGATTGAGCAGCGCGGTTTCGAGCTGGGTCGGATCGACCGCGACTTGGGGCAGCTCGGGCGCCAAATCGAATTCGAGCGCGATGTCCGGCCCGAGCGGCTGGCGCAGCAAGGCACCGGCATCCCGGAGCCGGGCGGCGAGATCGATCCGCTGCGCCTGGAGCGGCTGCTGGCGCGCGAAGGCCAGAAGCCGACGCGTCAATTCGGCGCCGCTGCGGCCGGCGTCATGAATGCTGTCGGCGAGTTCGCGCGGCTCGCCATCGGGCGGCAGTTCCTCGCGCAACAGCCCGCTATTGCCGAGAATGACGGTGAGCAGATTGTTGAAATCATGGGCGATGCCGCCGGTGAGTTGGCCCAGCGCCTCCATCTTGAGGGACTGTTGCAGCTGCGCCTCGGTTTCCTTGCGCTGGCTGATATCGGCGATGATGCCGGCGAGCTTGGCGGGTTGACCCTCGGGCTCGAAACGGCGCGCGCGCGTCCATAGCCAATGCACCGAGAGGTCCGGCCAAACCACGCGAAACTCGATATCGAGTTCGTCGGCGTTGGCGAAGGCGCGCCCGAACGCGTCCTCGACCCGCGGCCGGTCCTCGACGAAAATCCGCGCCAGCGCTTGGCCATAGTCCCAGGGGGTGGGCGGAACGGCGAGGCCGAACAAGCGAAGATGGCGCAGCATCGGACGGAATTTGCGCGTCGCGATGTCGATTTCCCATTCCCCCATGCGTGCCGATTCAAGCGCGAACTCGCGCATCTGCTGAAGCTCGCGCAGCGTCGCTTCGGCGCGCTTGCGCTCGCGCCGCGCCTCGGCCTGCTTCAACTCGCGCGCCACCGCGGGAATCAGGCGCGCGATATTGCCCTTCATCACGTAATCCTTGGCGCCGGCGCGCATCGCCCGCACCGCTTCTTCCTCGCCGATGCCGCCGGAAAAAATAATGAAGGGAAGATCGAGGTCGCGCTGGCGCAAAATATCGAGCGCGTCGAACGAGGTCATGCCGGGCATGGAATGGTCCGAGACCACCAGATCCCAGTCGCGCTCATCGAATGCCTCGACCATGCCGTCGAGGTCGGTGACCCGGCGCATATCGACTTCGTACCCGGCGCGCTGCAGCTCGAGCGCCAACAAATCCGCGTCGTCCGGCGCGTCCTCGATCACCAGCAGCCGAAGGACTCCCATGCCATAACTCCCTACTCTGTCTGACTCCGCCCCAGGCTGCGGCGGCGGGCCGAATTGAGTCCACAAACGCTACTTTAAGAGGAATTAATAAATATATAAATCAATTTGCGATTGTAATCCGTGGGGGGTTGGCTTGACCGCGCCTTCGTCTCGGCGCAGCTTGTCGCCGCCTTGTCCCTGGGATAGCCCATGCCGGATACCAGCGAGCCGGTTTCGGCCGCCAAGACCAAGCTAAGTCCCGCCGATTTACGCACCCGCAAGGGCGCCACGCCGATCGTGTGCCTTACCGCTTACGCGACCCCGATGGCGCGGATTATCGATCCGGTAGCGGATTTGATTCTGGTCGGCGATTCGCTCGGCATGGTGGTCTACGGCTTCGAGACCACCGTCCCCGTGACCTTGGAGATGATGCTGCGCCACGGCGAGGCGGTGGTGCGCGGCGCAAAACATGCTTGCGTCATTCTCGACCTGCCGTTCGGCACCTATCAGGAATCGCCGCGACAGGCCTTTCGCAGCGCGGCCCGGGCGCTCGCCGAGGCGGGCGTCGCCGGGGTCAAGATCGAGGGCGGCGAGACGATGGCGGAAACCGTCCGCTTTCTCGTCGAGCGCGGCGTGCCGGTGCTCGGCCATATCGGGCTGCAGCCGCAATCGGCCAACACCATGGGCGGCTTTCGCGCCCAGGGACGCAGCGAGCAGGATCAGGCGCGGATTTTGGCCGATGCGCGCGCGGTGGCCGCGGCCGGCGCCTTCGCCCTGGTGGTCGAGGGCGTGACCGAGAGCCTGGCGCGCGCGGTTACCGACGCGGTCGAGATTCCGACCATCGGCATCGGCGCCTCGTCGCATTGCGACGGCCAGATTCTGGTGACCGACGACGTCATCGGCCTGTTTACGGATTTCAAGCCGCGCTTCGTCAAGCGCTATGCCGAGCTGGCGCCGCAAATCGCCCGCGCGGTCGAGGCCTATGCCGACGATGTCCGAAGCCGCCGCTTCCCGGCGCCGGAGCATACCTACGGGGCGGGGAAGAAGTAGTTCTCGGTTATCGGTTACAGGTTTTCAGTCGACAGTTTCTTGAAACTGACGACTGAAAACTGACGACCTCAGAACGACAAGAAGCTCCACCAATGGGGGCTGGCTTCCGCCTCGGAGCCGGACGGCGCATAGCCCCGCGCTTCCATGCACGCCTTGACCAAATCGCCGCTGAGCTTCTGGTTGCTCGACTGATCGGAGGCGCGGTGAGTGTCGAGCGTGCCGGACTTTTGCCAATCCTCGCGGCGGCCGGCGGCGATGTCGGTGTCGATATCGACATCGCGGGCGATGTCGCGCTGCGCCTGGTGGCGGCAGGCGGAGAAATCGTGGGCGGCCTGCGCGTCGGTCGCGCCCGGTTTGCTCCATTGCGGCGGCCCCGCGCAGCCGGCGGCGCCCAGCGCCAGCGCCAAGACCAGCGGTATTACCCTGCGCATGACCCCTTCCTTTCCTCCCCTGCAACGGCGGAGGCGGCGATTCTAAAAGCGCCCTAGCTGATAATCCGTTACCGCCTGACGAATTTCCTGTGGCGTGTTCATGACGAAGGGGCCGTAGCGGGCGACCGGCTCGCCCAAGGGCCGGCCCGCGACCAGCAGCACCCGCGCCTCGCCCTGGGGCGCCTTGATCGCAACCGCGCCGCCCTCGCCTAGAAGCGCGATGTGGCCATGCGCCAATCTGGTCGCCGGTTCACCGACCTCAACGTCGCCAATGAAGGGATAGAGAAACACCGAATGGCCTTTAGGCAACGACACCGAAAACCGGCCATTCGCCGGCAATGCGATATCGAACATCGTCGGATCGGTGGCAATACCATTGATCGGGCCGCGCACACCGGCGATCGCGCCGGCTATTACCTTCACGGTGACGCCACCCGGCAACGCCGCGGTCGGAATCTGCTCCGGCGGAATCTCCTGATAGCGCGGCGTCGTCATCTTGTCCTTGCCCGGCAGATTGACCCAGAGCTGGAAGCCCCACATCAAGCCGTTTTCCTGCTCCGGCATTTCCGAATGGACGATGCCGCGCCCCGCCGTCATCCATTGCACCGAACCGGCGTCGAGACGGCCCTCATGGCCCCTATTGTCGGCATGGCGCATGCGCCCCGCCAGCATATAGGTCACGGTCTCGAAGCCGCGATGCGGATGATCGGGAAAGCCCGCGATGTAGTCGGCGGCATCGTCCGAGCGGAACTCGTCGAGCATCAGGAACGGATCGACGTCCTCCAATTGCGGCGTGCCGATGAGGCGGTTGAGCCTGACGCCGGCGCCGTCGCTGACCGGAACGCCGCGCACCAGGCGCGCGACCGGCCGGTAAATCGGATTCGGTCCATCCATTCTCTTGCTCCTTCGCTATTTGGCGGCGCGGCCCTTGGCCAAGGCCGCGGCGGTCTCGGCCACGAACTTGCCTTGATATTTGGCGATGTCGAGTTCGTTGGCGCTTACCGCCTTGGGTTTCTGCATGGTGCCGGCGACGATGCTAGCGCCATAGGGCGAGCCGCCGCTGATCTCATCGACATTGCTGACGCCCG
>JAATGI010000499.1 GCA_015654725.1 Rhodospirillales bacterium | reverse complement strand
GCTGCCGCTGTTCGACCGGCTCTACCCCCGGGTGACGCCGACCGAGCAGGCCGCGATCGTCGGCCGGCTGCAGGAGGTGGTCGCCGCGGCCGAGCCCGACCAGGTCCGCCGCACGTTCGACGAGCTGCCCGACCGCAAGGGCCCGAGCTTCGCGATCGTGGCGAGCCGCCTGGTCGAGCTGGCCGAGCGCGCCGGCAACGCGGCCGAGGCCCAGCGCATGCGCGACCTCGCCGGCCCGGCCCGGATCGCGCTCGGCCTGCCGCGCCTGGTGGCCGGCGAGACCGCGGCGGCGTCGGGCGGCCTGACCGGCGTGCTCGGCGCGATCATGCCGCTCGGCGGCAAGTCCAACCGGGTCGCCGAGGCCGCCGTGGCGGGCCTGGGGCTCGCGGCCGGGGTCGGCGACGGCAGGGCGGTCGCCGCGATCGAGGTCCGCGCGGCGGGCGACGGCGACGCGGTCGGCGCGGCGATCGACAGCCTGGCCCGGGCCAACGTCATCGCGATCATCGGCCCGACCGACAAGGACGCGGTCGACGCCGCCGGGCCGCGCGCCGAGGCCGCCGGCGTGCCGCTGATCAGCCTGTCGGGCCGGGCCGAGAAGCACGCGCCGCTGCGCGGCGTGTTCCACATCATCCACTCCGGCGAGGCCCGGTCACGGGCGCTGGCCCAGCGCGCCCTGGCCAGGGGCGTGACCCGGTTCGCCGTGCTCGCGCCCGAGAGCGGCTACGGCAAGACCCTGACCGCCGCGTTCGTCGACGAGGTCGGCAAGGGCGGCGGCAAGGTGGTGTCGAGCGTGACCTACAAGCCCGACACCAAGTCGTTCCCCGGCGTGGTCGGCAAGCTGTCGGGCGACTGGGACGCGATCTTCATCCCCGAGGACGCGACCACGCTGGCGCTGATCGCCCCCGCGCTCGACGCCACCGACACCAAGCCGCGGCCGATCGGCACCAACGCGTCGATGGCCTTCAATCCGGTCTGCACCGGTTCGCTGACCGACTTTCGCGGAATGATGCCCGGCGCCTTCACCTCGACGCGGGTGCGGGTCACATCGGTCAAGGGCCCCTTGCCGTCGATCGGATTGCCGAGCGCATCGACGACCCGGCCCAACAGGCCCCGCCCCACGGGAACGTCGACGATGGCGCCGGTGCGCTTCACCGTATCGCCCTCGCCGATATTGGTATCGGAGCCGAAAATCACCACGCCGACATTGTCGGTCTCGAGATTGAGCGCCATGCCCTTGGTGCCGTCGGCGAATTCGACCATTTCGCCGGCCTGGACCTTGTCGAGGCCGTAGACTCGCGCGATGCCGTCGCCCACCGACAGCACCTGGCCGACTTCGGCGACATCGGCCTCGGTGCCGAAATCGGCGATCTGTTGCTTCAAGATGGCGGAGATTTCCGCCGCCCGGATTTCCATCACCGAACCCCTTTCATCGCCAATTGCAGGCGATTGAGCTTGCTTTTGAGCGAGGCGTCGATCATGCGCGAGCCGAGGCGGACGACGAGCCCGCCCAACAGGCTCGGATCGACGCGCGCGTCGATGGCGAGCTTCCCGGCCACCGATTTGCGCAAGGCCTCGGCGAGCGCGCCCGCTTGTTCCGGCGACAGCGGCGCCGCGCTGGTGACTTGCGCCGTTACTTCGCCGCGGCGCTCGGCGAGATGGGCGAGGAACGCTGCGATGATCGCCGGCAGCACGAAGAGACGCCGGTTGCGCGCCAACAAGCCGAGGAAGTTGTGCGTCAGCGCGGAGAGTTGCGCCCGGTCGGCAAGAGCGGCAATCGCCTTGCCCTGCGCCGCGCGGTCGAGAACCGGGCTGCGGATCAACCGGCGCAAATCGGCGCTTTCCGTCAGCATGACCGAAAGCGCCCGCAGGTCGGCCGCGACCGGATCAAGCGCCCTGCCCTCGTCCGCGAGTTCGAACAGCGCCTTCGCATAACGCTCGGCAAGGCCGGTTTCGCCTGTCGCTTCGGATGCCAATCGATCGATCCCCTTAACCAGGTCCACGGCCCATTATTCCGACCTCTGATACCCTTGGGAGGGCGGATGCAACAGCCGTCGAGAGGCCTGAAATGCGCGTTTTTCCGGGGCATTCCAATGCGCCCGGAAAGTGCGGGCGGGTTCTAACACGGGGTCGGGAGAGGCGCAACCGCACGGCTATCCGGGTCCTGCGACAATGCGCCGCCACGACGGCCGCCCCGATTGCCCCCTCGCCCTCGTCGCCGGTGCTTTGCTATATCTGGCGTTCGGTCGGGAGGAAACATTGGCAAGCAAGAAGGCAAGAATGGCGGTCTCGGAAAAGCGCGCTCCCAAGGCGCGATTCAAACCCATCGCGCCGCCCGAGCCGGATTTGACCCCGGAAGCGATGATCGCGCGCGCCGTGGCGCTACGGCCGTTGCTGCGCGAGAGCCAAGAGTCGGTCGAGGCCGCCAGGCGCCTCTCCGACGACATGAACCGGCGCTTCGTCGAGGCCGGCTTTTACCGCGCCATCCAGCCGCGGATTTTCGGCGGCTATGAGTTCGGCGTGCCGGATTTCATGCGCGTGATGATGGAAGTGTCGCGCGGCTGCCCGGAAAGCGGCTGGGTGTTGTCGCTGACCGCGGGCCACGCCCATTTGTTCGCGAGCTTCCCCGAACAGGGCCAGATCGAGGTCTATGGCTCGGATGGCGAATTCCGCGCGCCCGGCGTGCCGCCGCCGAGCGGCCAGGCGGTGCCGGTCGCGGGCGGCTATCGCGTCAAGGGCGCGTGGGACTACGTCTCGGGCTGCGATATCGCGACCCATTTCATCGGTGGCGCCCTGGTGCTCGGTCCCGAACCGCGCGGCAGCATCGTCGTCGTGTTCGACCGCAAGGACTACGGGATTGTCGACAACTGGAACATGGTCGGCATGCAGGGCACCGGCTCGAAACGCGTCACGGTCGAGGACATGTTCGTGCCTGACTACCGCACCTGCGCCTGGACCAACGCCGCCGGCGAGATGAATACCCAGCGTCCGGGCTGGAGCCTTCACACCAACCCGATGTATTCCGGGCGCACCGTGCCGTTTCTGGTCGCGGAATCGACCGCGGTGGTGGTGGGCGCGGCTTATGGCGCGCTCGATGTCTATGAGGAGATCGTCAAGACGCGCAAAGCGGCCTTTCCGCCGTTTCCATATCGCTCCGAGCTCGCCGAGTACCAGCACAATTTCGGCCGCTGCCAGACGCTGATCGACACCGCCCACGCCGCCGCGATCCAGGTCGGCGAGCAATATATGGAATTGGCGCGGCGCCAGGCGGCGGGCGGGCCGCCCTTCGACGCGGCGTGGGAACGGCGCCTCCATATGATCGAGCAACAATGCATCCATCTCGCTTATGAGGCCGTCGACATCATGATCCGCACGGCCGGCACCTCGAGCGTCAAGAAGGACGCCATGCTCGGCCGTTACTGGCGCAACATCGCCGTCATTCGCACGCACCTCGCGCATCAATCGGATTCGACCGCGGTGAATTACGGCCGCATGCATTTCGGCCTGCCGGTGATCGGGCGGATGTGACCGCCTCATGGAAATGCCCGGCCGGTTGCTTTAGGATGGCTTCCCCCATCGGATCGAGGCGTAAGCGCGATGCCGAAACGCGAGCGGCGCAAGCTGACGACGATTTTTGCCGCGGATGTGGCCGGCTATAGCCGGCTCATGGGCGCGGACGAGGAAGGAACGATGCGCCGCCTGCGCGCGCTTCGTGCCGAATTGATCGAGCCGGTGATCCAAGTCAATCGCGGACGCATCGTCAAAACGGCGGGCGACGGGATTCTGATCGAATTCGCCAGTGTCGTCGACGCCATGCGTTGCTCGCTCGAAATGCAGCGCGGTTTGGCGGTGCGTAACGCCGATTTCGTGCCGGAGAAGCGGATCGAGTTCCGCGTCGGCATCCATCTCGGCGATGTCATGGTGCAGCCCGACGGCGATTTATTCGGCGATGGGGTCAATATCGCCGCGCGGCTGGAGACCATGTGCGAACCGGGCGGCGTTTGCCTTTCGCGCGCCGCCTATGAGCAGGTCGAAGGCAAGATCGCCGAGCGTTTTACCGATCTGGGCGACAAGGAACTCAAGAATATCGCGCGCCCGGTTCGGGTATTCGCGGTCGATGTCGGCGGCAAAGCGAAGTCGCCGAATCCATCGGCGGGAACGGGGGAAGCATCGAGTCCGCGACCGACCGTGCCGGCGCCGCCGCGTCTCTCGATCGTGGTTCTGCCCTTCGCCAATTTCGGCGGCAACCCCGAGCAGGAGTATTTCGTCGATGGCGTCACCGATAGCCTGACCACGGATTTGTCCCGCATTTCCGGCAGTTTCGTGATCGCGCGGAACACCGCCTTCACCTACAAGGGCAAAGTCATCGACGTAAAGGATATCGGGCGCGACCTCAATGTGCGCTACGTGCTCGAAGGTTCGGTGCAGCGCGGCGACAGCCGCCTCCGGGTGAACGTCCAGCTCATCGACGCCGAGACCGGCAATCACCTGTGGGCCGAGCGTTTCGACAAGCCGCTGGCCGATCTCTTCGACATGTCGGACGAGATCGTGGCGAGGCTGGCGCGGCAGTTGGACACCGAGCTGATCGCGGCCGAGGCGCGTCGGGCGGTGCGCGCGCCTCATCCCGATTCGATGGATCTCTATTTCCAGGGCGCGGCGGTCTCCTATCGGAGCGCGACCCCGAAACTCTTGTCGCGGGCGCGCGAATTCTACGAGCGCGCCCTCGCCCTCGATCCGAATAACACGGACGCGCTGGTGGGATTGGCGTCGATCGATTGCTATATCGGCGCCGGCTTCATGGCCGACGACCGCGCGGCACGCTTGGCCGCGGCCGAGACGGCGGCGTTGCGGGCGCTGTCCGTCGTCCCCAACCACGCCGGCGCCCACTTCATCTTGGGTACGGTCCATATCACCACCAACCGCGCGGCGCTGGGCTTGAGCGAGTGCGAGCATGCGCTGACGCTCGACCGGAACCTGGCCGCCGCTCACGCCAGCATCGGCGTCGCCAAGAGGCATCTGGGCCGTACCGAAGAGACCGAGGGCCACATCGTCGAGGCGTTGCGCCTGAGCCCGCGCGACACGCAAGCCTTCCTGTGGCTGTGGATGATCAGCCTCGCCAAGCTCAATCTCGGCGATGACGAAGCGGCGGCCGTCGCGGCGCGGCGGTCCATCGAGGTCAATCGAAATTTCCCCGCCGTGCATTTCACCCTCGCCGCGGCGCTGGCGCAGCTCGGCCGGCGGGACGAGGCGCGCGCCGCCACGCAAGCCGGTTTGACGCTCGACCCGAAATTCACCATCCGCCGTTTCCGCGACGGCACGTCGAGCGACAATCCGACTTACATCGCGCAACGCGAGCGCATCATCGAAGGCATGCGCAAGGCCGGGCTGCCCGAGGGATGAGCCCAATCGATACCAGCGCCGTGGTCGACTGGCTGATCGAGGGCGCGCCCGATTGCATTCCGCCGCAGGCGGTGTTGAAGAAATTGTGCGACGCCCTGCTCGCCGCCGGCGTGCCGCTCGCCCGCGCGGCGGTGTTCGTGCGCACGCTGCATCCGCTGGTCGCCGGGCGGCGCTTCGGTTGGCGCCCCGGCGCCGATGCCGAGGTCAGCGAGCTGAAATACGAGGTCGTCGCGACATCGGGCTATGCCGACAGCCCGGTAAACTACGTCTTTGAAAAGAACACCGAAGTGCGTCGGCCCTTGGGGCGCGCCGACTGTCCGATCGATTTTCCGATCCTCACGGAGTTGCGCGAGGGCGGCGTCACCGATTATTTCGCGACACCGCTGCGCTTCACCTTCGGCCAGGTCCATGCCGCGACCTGGGCGACCCACGAACCGGGTGGCTTTACCGACGCGCATATCGAGGCGATCCGCTCGATCGTCGCGCCGCTCGCCCGTGTCGCCGAAGTCCGCGCGCTGACGCGGACCTCGACCGTGCTGCTCGACACCTATGTCGGGCACAAGACCGGCGACCGGGTGCGCGCCGGCAGCATCAGGCGCGGCGACACCGAGGCGATCCGCGCCGCGATCTGGCTCTCGGACATGCGCGGCTTCACCAGCCTCGCCGACCGCGAGAAGCCGGAAACCCTTCTGAGCGTTCTCAACCGCTATTTCGATTGCCAGGTGCCGGCGATTACCGCGCATGGCGGCGAGGTGCTGAAATATATCGGCGACGGCTTGCTCGCGATCTTCCCGGTGACGGATCGGATCGATCCCGCCGCTGCCTGCGCCGAGGCGCTCGCCGCGGCGCATCAGGCCCGCGCCGAGGTGGCGAAGGTCGAGGGCATGCGCTTCGGCCTGGCGCTGCATTTGGGCGAGGTGCTTTACGGCAATATCGGCAGCGGCGACAGGCTCGATTTCACCTGCATCGGCCCCGCGGTCAATCTCGCGGCGCGGCTGGAGAAGATCGCGGGCCAGCTGGGCCGCTCGGTGGTGGCGTCGCGCGAATTCGCCCGATACTGCGCCGATGCGATGCTCCCGCTCGGCGAATTCAAGCTTGCCGGCTTCCAGGAGGCGCAATTCGCGTTCGCCCTCAAGGACGATTAGAAAAAACTATAGGGATCGATATCGACCTGGACGCGCACGTTCGAGGGCAGCTTTACCCGCGCGAGCCATTCCTTCATCACCGCTTGAATCCTGACATGCCGCCGCGCCTTGACGAGGAAGCGCTTGCGATGGCGGCCGCGCAGCAGCGCGAGCGGCGCCGGCGCCGGACCCAGCACCTCGACGCCCGGCAAATGCGGCGAGGAGCGGGCGAAAGCGCGGGCGGTGAATTCGGCGCTGTCCTCGTTGGGCGCCGAGAGAATAAGCGCGGCGAGCCTGCCGAAGGGCGGCCACCAATCCTCACGCCGGCTCGCCGCCTCCAATGCCATGAAGCGGTCGCGATCGTCGGCCACCAGCGCGCGGATCACGGGGTGTTGGGGATGATAGGTCTGGAGCAGGACCTGGCCCGGTTGTTCGGCGCGGCCGGCGCGGCCCGAGACCTGATGCAGCAATTGGAAGCTGCGCTCGCCGGCGCGTAAATCGCCGCCTTCGAGACCGAGATCGGCATCGACCACGCCGACGAGGGTCAGGAGCGGGAAGTGATGGCCCTTCGCCATGACCTGCGTGCCGATCAACACATCGACATCGTGGCGCTCGATCTTGTCCAGGATCGCCTCGGCGGCGTGCGGCCCGGCAAGCGTGTCGGATGCCATCACGGCAAGACGCGCCGCCGGGAACCGCCGCGCCATCTCCTCGGCGAGACGTTCGACGCCCGGCCCGCAGGCGGCGAAGCTAGCGGCGGCGCCGCATTCGGGGCAGAGCGGCGGCAACGGCTCGGCATGGCCGCAATGATGGCATTGCAGCCGATTGTGCAGACGGTGCTCCACGAGCCAGGCCGAACAATTCGGGCATTTGAGACGATACCCGCAGCGCCGGCACAAGGTCAGCGGCGCATAGCCCCGGCGATTGAGGAACAACATCGCCTGCTCGCCCGCCGCAAGCGTCCGCGCCAGCGCCTCGACCAAGGGCGGCGCCAGGAACGAGCGGCGGTCGGGGGCCGAGCGGCGCAGATCGATCAACCCGATCTCGGGCATGCGCGCGGTGCCGTGACGCGCCGGCAGATGGAGCCGCTCATAGCGGCCTTCCTCGACATTGATATAGGTCTCCAAGGATGGCGTCGCCGACACCAGCACGATCGGAATTTTGGCCAGCGAGGCGCGCACCACCGCCATATCGCGCGCCTGATAAATGACACCGTCCTCCTGCTTGAACGAAGCATCCTGCTCTTCATCGACGACGATGAGGCCGAGTTCGTGGAACGGCAGGAACAGCGCGGAGCGCGCGCCGACCACGATGCGCGCCTGCCCTTCCGCCACCGCGCGCCAAGTCGCGCGGCGTTCGGCGTGACTGAGATCGGAGTGCCATTGCGCCGGCGCGGCGCCGAAGCGCTCGGCGAAGCGGCGCAACCACTGCGTCGACAACACGATTTCCGGCAGCAGCACCAGCACTTGCTTGCCGCGCTCCAACGCCGCCGCGATCGCGGCGAAATAGACCTCGGTCTTGCCGGAGCCGGTGACGCCGTCGAGGAAGGTCACGCCGAAGCCGCCTTGCGCGATCTTGGCGATAAGATCGTCGGCGGCGAGCCGCTGCGCCGAGGATAGTGCCGCGCCGGGCCGGCGCCAATCGGGTAACGCCGGCGGCGCGCGGCTCGGCAGCGCGATCGCCTCGAGCAGGCCGGCTTTTGCCAAGGCGCGTACCACGCCCGCGCCGCTCCCCGCGCGACGCGCGAGATCGGTCGC
>JAATGI010000253.1 GCA_015654725.1 Rhodospirillales bacterium | reverse complement strand
TGCAGCCGGCCTTGGCGAAGACCTTGGCCTGGCCGAGGGCCGCGCCGCTGCCGCCGCCGGTGATGAAGGCGACCTTGCCGGCGAAATCTTTCATGGGTTCCTCCCGACTGACACGTCAAACCTCGGTCTCTATTATGCCGGACGAAGCGATGAGGGAGATAGTTCCATTGGCGCCGCGCATGATCGATCCGAGTCTCGCCGGCGCGGCGGCGTCGAAGCCGCGGTTCGGCTCGGCCGCGTCGTTCCTCTATCGCCTCGCGGTCAAATCCGGCCGCGACAAGATCACGGGCGCGGCGGCGGCGATCGCCTTTTTCAGCCTGCTTGCGGCGTTTCCCGGCCTCGGCGTGGTGATTTCGATCTACGGCCTCGTGGTTCCACCCGGCGAGATCGAGCATCATCTGATGGTCGCGGCGGGGCTGCTGCCCGACAGCGTGATCAAGTTGGTGGCAGCGGATATCGCGAAATTCACGCATTTCCAGCGCCATCATTACGGCCTCAGTCTCGGCGTCAGCCTGGCGCTCACCCTGACCAGCGGCCATGCCGTGTTGGCGACGCTGATCGCGGCGCTGAACACGATTTACGGCCGGGTCGAAACGCGCCGCGCCTTTCGCCAGCTCGGCCTGCGCCTTGTCTTGACCTTCGCGACGCTGATCTTCGTGGCCTTGGCCTTCGCCTTGGCGGCCGTGGCGCCGGTGCTGGTCCATTCGCTGCCGATCGCGTCCGGCTGGCGCCATGCGATCGACTGGGCGCGCTGGCCGATCCTGGCGCTGATGATGATCGCGTCCTTGTCGCGGCTCTATCGGCACGCGCCGCATCGCGGGCCGGTCGTGGCTTCGGGCTTCAGCCTCGGCGCCGGCGTCGCGACCTTGTCGTGGCTCGCCCTCTCGCTCGCTTATTCCTTTTACGTCACCTATGTCGACGCCTATGACATCGTTTATGGTTCGGTCGGCGCGGCGGTGACGCTGCTGATCTGGCTCTATCTGTCGAGCATCGCCGTGCTCGTGGGCGCCGAGATCGATACGCTGACGGCGCCAAAGAAACCGGAGGAGGAGCCCCATGGCTGACGATTTCCAGGACGCCGCGCACAGAAAGCGGCTCCGCTTCCGCGAGCTCTTGAAACGGCCCGGCGTCACCGTGATGCCCGGCGGCTTCAGCCCGCTTTACGCGCGGCTCGCGCAAACGGCTGGGTTCGAGTGTTTCTTCCTCGCCGGTTCGCAACTCTCGGCCTTTCTCTATGGCGTGCCCGACAATGGCATCATCGGCCTGCGCGATCTCGTCGATCACGCGCGCCACATGGCGGCGCGCTCGGACATTCCGATCCTGATCGACGCCGACACCGGCTTCGGCAATGCGGTCAACGTGTTCTACGCCGTGCAGGAGTGCGTCCGCGCCGGCGTCGCCGCGATGTCGATCGAGGACCAGGAGGCGCCGAAAAAATCGGCGACCCTCGCCGGCCGGCGCTGCATTCCCTTGGACGAAGCCGTCGGCAAGATCAAGGCGGCGGTGGCGGCGCGGAACGAGCTCGATCCCGCCTTCGTCATTTGCGCGCGCGTCGATGTGTTGGGCGCCGAGGGCGGCAGCTTCGCCGAGGCCTTGAAGCGCTGCGTCGCCTATATCCGCGATGGCGGCGCCGATCTGGTGTGGCTCAATTCGGTCGAGACGCGCGAGGATGTGCGCCGCGCCTGCGCCGAAACGCCCGGACCGATCCTCGCCATCTGGGGTGGCAAGGACGCGGCGCCGACGAGCGAGGAATATGGCGCGCTCGGCCTCAAGATCGCGCTTTATCCGGTGATCGCGGCAACGGCGGGCCTCCAAGCCTCTTGGCAAGTGCTCAACGATTTCAAGGAGCGCGGCAGCGCGGCGCTACGCGACTGGGATGCCGCGGCGCGCGCCAGCAAATGGGGTAGGGCTGATTTCGGCACGCTGGTCGGGCAGCCGAAAATCCGCGAAATCGAGGAGCGGTTTCTGTCCGAGGCGGCGAAGCGCGATTACGACTCGACCTGGGGCCACAAAACCACGTTCGCCGAGGAGGAAAAGAAATGACCGATCCGCATCGCATCGACGTTCACGCCCATTTCTCGCCGCCGGAATGGGTGGCGGCGCATGGGCCGGGGCAAATCATCCCGCTCGCGCGCGACTGGTCGGTGGCGAAAGCCATCGAGGATATGGACCGCGCCGGCGTCGCGACCGCGCTGCTGTCGATCACCACGCCGGGCCTCTGGTTCGGCGACGGCAAAACGGCGCACTCGCTCGCCCGCCATTGCAACTACTACGCGGCGAAATTGCGCGCCGACCATAAGGGCCGCTTCGGCCTGTTCACCGCGCTGCCGCTCCCGGATGTCGATGGCGCGCTTGCCGAGATCGCCTACGGCCTCGATCAACTCAGGGCCGACGGCGTCGGCTTGCTCACTTCTTACGGCGACAAATGGCTCGGCGATCCGGCCTTCGATCCGGTGTTTGCGGAATTGAATCGGCGCAAGGCCGTGGCCTATGTTCATCCGACCGCGCCGGATTGCTGCCGCAATATCGTGCCGGGCGTGGCCGACGCGGCGATCGAATTCGGCACCGACACGACGCGCGCCATCGCGCGCATGGTGTTCGGCGGGGCGGCGGCGCGCTTCCCCGACGTCAAGATGATTTGGAGCCATGCCGGCGGCACCATGCCGTTCCTCGCGGAGCGCTTCGAGGGCATGACCAAGCTGCCGCAACATGCCGGTAAGTTTCCGAACGGCTTTGGCGCCGAGGCGCGGCGCTTTCATTACGACACGGCGCAATCGGCCAACGCGATTTCCATGTCGGGGCTGAAGCAGCTCGTGCCGGTGTCGCGCATCGTGTTCGGCACGGACTATCCGTTCCGCTCCGCGCTCGATCACGTCAACGGCTTGCAACGATGCGGCGTGTTCAACGACGCCGAGCTGCGCGCGATCGACCGGGAGAACGCGCTCGCGCTCTTAAAGGGCTGAACCACCAAGACACTAAGACACTAAGGAATATTTTTACCCCGGCGAAAGCCGGGGTCCATCGTGCAGCGACTCCGTGGATACCGGCTTACGCCGGTATGGGGGAATTCTGTTTTTCTTGGTGTCTTGGTGGTTCAAAAATTTTCTTTTTGAACTTACCCGATTACTAAACCAATCACTTGAACGCCGGCACGATTTCCTTGCCGAACAATTGGATCGACGCGCGCGCCATCTCGGGCGGCATTTTGCCGAAGATGAAATTGCCGCAGAAAATATCGTAGCCGATCCGCGACTTGCCCGCCTCGAGCCGGCGCGCGACGGTCTCGGGACTGCCGACCAGGGCCAAGCCGCTTTCGATATTGAAGTCGTAACTGGTCGCGGCGAGCCGCATGGTCTCGCCGCGCGCCTTGTCGTCGGGGCGCTCGCTGTCGCGGCCCATGCCGCGCGCGCTGCTGCCCCAGCCGATACGGGTCTTGGCGATGGCGCCGCCGCCGACACGAACCTCGCCCGCGGTGAGAAATTGCCGCGCCTGCGCGTGGGCTTTTTCATCGGTCTCGGCGACATGCACGTTGCGCATCAGGAACACGCGCGGCATCGGCCCGGGATGCGCGGCGTCGCGCCAAGTCTTGCGAAAGAGGTCGAATTTGCGCGCCACCACCTCGTCGGTATCGAGATTTTGCGCGACATGGAGATTGTGCCGCGCGGCGAAGTCGATCGCGGCGTCGGAATGCACCGCGGCCCAGATCGGCGGATGCGGATTCTGGTAAGGCTTGGGCTGCGGCAGCGCCTCGTCGAACTGGAAATATTTGCCGGCGAAGGTAACCTCGTCTTGGGTCCAGGCCATCTTGACGATGTTCAGCACTTCCTCGGACAGGGCGGCGCGCTGGTAGTAATCGACGCCCCAGCGGATGAATTCATGCTCGTGAACGCCGATGCCGGTGCCGAATTCGACCCGGCCGCGCGAGAGCTGGTCGAGCATCGCCACTTCCTGCGCCAGCCGGATCGGGTGATAGAACGGCAATTGCCACATCATCGCGCCGATGCGGAGCCGCTGGGTCGCGCGCGCCACCGCGGTTAGATAGACGGTCGGCGCGGTGATGCGGCCGACGGGCGAATTCTGATGCTCGATGACGAAATAGGAATGCCAGCCGGCTTCGTCCAATTCCCGGGCGAGCCGGACATGGGTGTCGTAAATGTCGGCCATGGCCTCGCGGCCTTCCGCGTAACCGCCGACCGCGTCCCAGAAAGCGAAATCGATTTTGCTCACGCTGAAAATCCTCGGTGGTTTCCTGGATACTACATTCCGAACCAGCGGGCGCGGCGGCTCGCGCCGAAATGCTCTTTGTCCGAGCGCAACTCGATCGAGGGCGCGTGATAGGTCCCGATCGGTTTCGGCCCGGAGAAGAAATCCACGTCCACCCGGCCGATGCGCCCGCCACCGAACTCGATATAACAGGAGCCGAAGCCCGAATAGGGAGTCGCGGCGCCGGCACTCCTGATCTTGGCGACCAAGGCTTCGGCCACCGCTTTGGCCGCGCCCTCCGCGAACACGCCGGCCTTCGGCGTTCCGGTATTGGCGCCGTCGCCCACCGCGTAGACGCCGGGATATTTCGTCTCCAGCGTCCGCGGATTGACCGGAATCCAGCCATTCTCGGCCATGCCGCTCGCGAGCACCGGCTCGGGCACGCGATGCTTGGGCACGCCCAGGAACAGATCGAACGGCATCTCGTCTTTTTCGTCGATAATAGCCACGCGGCGGCCAGGATCGAGCGATGTCACGCGCCGGCTAGGATGGAATTCGATGCCGCGTTCGGCGAAGGCCGCGACCAACGCCCGCGAGGTTTCCGGCGAGGGCGGCACCGGGCTCGATAGCGGCAGCACGAAGCTGATCTCGCACGCTTCGCGCACGCCCCGCTGGCTTAGATAATCGTGCAGCATCAGCGCGCATTCGCTGGGCGCGGGCGGGCATTTGTAGGGCGCGCCGCAGACGCCGATGAGCGCATGCCCCTTGGTGAAGCTGGGAAGCACCTCGCGCACCCGTTCGGCCCCGGCGATGGAATAGAATTCGTGGCCCGCCTCGGCCAGGCCCGGCGTCGCCGCCATGTCATAGTCGGCGCCCAGCGCCACGATCAGGAAATCGGCCTCGAAAGTGCCGGACTCGGTGGTCACGCGCCGCGCCACCGGATCGATGGTCTTGACCGTCTGGCGCAACAGGCGCACCCCGGGCTTGGCGAAATTCTTGTAGGGCATGCGCAATGAAGCGGCCGTCGCGTGGCCGAACATGATGTCCAGTTTCGAGAAGCCGAACATGAAGGAATCGTTCTTGTCGATCAGCGTGACCTCGATGCCGTCGCCCAGCGCTTCCGACAGCAGCGTCGAGAGTTCGAGTCCGCCGAAGCCGGCTCCCAAAACCAAAATTCTCGTTTTCATGCGATCGATCCTCGCGGGCGACACGGGCCCGCCTAATTCGCCCATTGCGCCTTGATGAAATCGGCGCCGCGCTCGGCGATCATGATGGTGGGCGCGTTGGTGTTGCCGCTGATGACCTGCGGCATGATCGAGGCGTCGATCACGCGCAGGCCCTCAAGCCCATGCACGCGCAATCGCGGATCGACCACGGCCATGGGGTCTTTGCCCATCTTGCAGGTGCCGGCGGGATGATAGGTGGTGCCGAGATTCTTGCGGATGAAATCGGCGATCTGATCGTCGCTTTGCACCGCCGGCCCGGGATCGGTCTCGGCGCCGCGATGCGGCGCCATCGCGGGTGCCGCGACGATGCGGCGCACTTCCTTGAAGCCGCGCACGATGCCGTTGAGATCGTCGTCGTGGCTCAAGAAGCCGGAGATAAGGCGCGGCGCGTCGTCGGGCCGCGCGCTTTTGAGCGCGAGCTTGCCGCGGCTCTTGGGCTGCAACAGCGAGACATGCCAGGAAAAGCCGTGGCCGCGCGGAATGAGCCGCGGCATCTGATTCATATATTGCGGGAAGAACAGCAATTGCAGATCGGGCTGTTCGAGGCCCGGGAGCGAGCGGATGAAGCCGCCCGCCTCGCAGGTATTGGTGGTCATGGCGCCCTTGCGCTCGAACACATATTTGAACGGCGCCGCCGCCATCCAGCCGAGCGCGCTCGCCGACAGCCCATAAAGCCGCGTGTCGGGGCTGCTCCAGCTCATGAAGATGCCTTGATGATCGTGCAGATTTTCGCCGACGCCGGGCAGGTCGTGACGGACGGCGATGCCGAGCGCCTGTAGCTCCGCGGCCGGGCCGATGCCCGATAGCATCAGCAATTGCGGCGAGTTGATGGTGCCGCCCGACACGATCACCTCGCGCCGCGCCTTCAAGATCGCCGGGCCGCCGTCATGCCGGCGCACCGTGACGCCGACCGCGCGCTTGCCCTCAAGATCGATGCGCTCGGTCAAGGCGTCGGTGACGATGGTGAGATTGCGGCGCGGCCGGGCCGGATCGAGAAAGGCGCGCGCGGTCGAGGCGCGGGCGCCGCGCTTTTGCGTCACCTGCCAATAGCCAAAGCCGTCCTGCTCGGCGCCGTTGAAATCGTCGGTGCGGCGATATTGCAGCTGGGTCGCGGCGGTCATCGCCGGTTCGCCGACCGGGTTCGGGTCGCGCTGATCCTGCACATCGAGCTCGCCGCCGGCGCCGTGAAATTCCGAGGCGCCATGCTGATAATTTTCCGACTTCTTGAAATAGGGCAGGACCTCGTCATAGCTCCAGCCGTCGGCGCCCTTCTCGACCCAACCCGCGTAATCGCGGCGGTGGCCGCGGATATAGACCATGCCGTTGATGGCGCTGGTGCCGCCGAGGACGCGGCCGCGCGGGCAGGGGACCGCGTGGTTGCCGAGCGCCTCGCCGGTCTCATAGGCATAGGACCAGTTGTAGCGCGGGTTCATGATCACGCTCAAAATTCCCGAGGGCAGATCGATCAGGAGCTTTTGCGGGAAGCCGTGATCGGTCGGGCCGGCCTCTACCAGGCAGACCTGCGCCTTCGGATCCGCCGATAGCCGGTTGGCGAGCACGCATCCGGCCGAACCGGCGCCGATAATGATGTAGTCGAACTCGCTTTGGTTACCCGCCATCGTCCCCTCCGCGCATTCTCGTTACGCGAAGAATAGCGGTGGCCGGCGGCATGCGCCAGCGCAAGGGGCATATCTAAACCACCTTGTTCCCCGGCGTGCCGCCGTCACGCCAAGTCGCGATGCCGTCGATCAGCGCCTTGGCCATGCGGCGGCGCGTTTCGATGGTCGAGCTGCCGATATGCGGCAGCATGAACACGTTCGGCGCATCGAAATAACGCGGATCGAGATCGGGTTCGCCGGCGAAGACATCGAGGCCGGCGGCGCGGACCTGGCCGCTCGCGAGCGCCGCGATCAGCGCGTCGTCATCGATCAGTTCGCCGCGCGCGATATTGGCGACGACGATGCCGGGCATGAGCCGCGCGATCCGCGCCGCATCAAGAAAGCCGCGGGTCTCGGCGCTCGATTGCGCGGCGAGCAGCAGGAAATCGACCGCCCGCCCCATCGCCGCGAAATCGGCGTGATAGACCGCGCCGGCTTCGAGCGCGGACGGCAGGCGGCGGCGATTGCAATAATGGATCGCCATGCCGAAGGCACGGGCGCGGTGTGCCACGCCACGGCCGATGCGGCCCATGCCAAAAATGCCGAGCGCATTGCCGTAAAGCTCGACCCCGATCAATTGATCGGCGTTCCAGCCGCGCCACGTCCGCGAGCGGATCAGATCGATGCTTTCCGTGGCGCGCCGCGCCGCGCCGATCATCAGGAAGATGCCGATCTCGGCGACGGCGTCGGTCAACACATCCGGCGTGTTGAAGACGGGGAGGCCGCGCTCCCGCGCCGCCGCGAGATCGATATGTTCGAGGCCGACGGAATAGGTCGCGATGGCCTTGAGCGAGGCGGGCAGGGCCAGCACCGCCTCGCGTGGCAAATTGGTGCCGAAGGACAGGAGCAGAATGTCGCGGCCGGCGAGCGTCGCGTTCAGCCCCTCGGGCGGCACCGCGTCGCGGAACTCGGCGGCGAAGGCGGCGCGGAAATCCTCTTTCACCCGCTCGGGCAGCCGCCCGACGCCGAGGAGCGACCATTTATCGCCCGCCTTATCGCCCGTCATCGCGCGGCGCCACTTCCCAAGGGCGTGCGAGCATCATAGTCTGCCGCATCGAACATCGGGGCGGCGGAGGCAGCAGGATGAATGCAGCGGATATCATGACCAGCGCCGTCGTCACGGTGAATGCGGACGCCACCGTGCTCGATGCCGGCCACGCCATGCTGGCGCATCGCGTCAGCGGCCTGCCGGTGGTGGATTGGCAAGGCCGCCTCGTCGGCATGCTGACCGAGGGCGATCTTCTGCACCGCGCCGAGACCGGCACCGAGCGGCACCGCTCGCGCTGGGTCGAGCTGCTGATCGGGCCGGGCCGCATGGCCCAGGAATATACCCACACCCATGCCCGCAAGGTGAGCGAGGTGATGACGTCCCGCCTCGTCGCGATCGCGCCCGACACCGCGCTCGACCAGGTCGTGGCGTTGATGGAGCGCCATCGCGTCAAGCGCCTGCCGGTGGTGGAGAATCATCGCCTCTTGGGCATTGTCAGCCGCGCCGATCTGTTGCGCGCGCTGGTGGACAAGACCAACGCCGCGCCGCCGCCCGCCAACGCCACCGACCGCGAGATTCACGACCGCATCGTCGCCGAGCTGACGCGGCAACCCTGGGCGCCCCGCGCGGTGATCAGGATCGAGGTCAAGGACGGCGTCGTGGCGCTCGGCGGCACCATCACCGACGAGCGCGAGCGCATCGCCTTGCGCGTCGCCGCCGAGAACGTGCCGGGGGTCAAGAGCGTGGTCGATCGCCTGGTGTGGGTCGAGCCGCTCTCCGGCATGGTGATCGAGCCGCCCGAGGAAGCGCCGAAAAAACCCTAATCGAAAAAGGCGAGGGCGCGGGCCTCGATGCTTTGGCGCGGGGCTGCGTCCGCGGGCGTGGTCGGATCGGCGAAGGCCGAATGCAGCGAGAAGCGCGCGCGGTCCGTGGCCGAATCGTAGCATTTGATCAGCACCGCCTCGTGCCGCTCCATCGCCGGGAAATAACACCAGCGATGGGCCGGGTTATAAACGCCTTGATAAATCTCGCCGGTGCGGTCGGCATAGACCAGGTCGCAGGCGGCGAGATCGGCGGGCGCGATGGTCTGGGCATCGACCAGCGCCAACGGCCACATTTGCACCGGTTCCGGCGCGATCGATCGCCACACATTGTATTCGGCGAAGCGGCGCCTGAGCCGCGCCTCGGCTTCGTCGGGCGGCAGCAAATCGCGCACGCGCTGCGGGCCTGACTTTTCCGTGTAGTCGTTATGGACGGCCTGCACCGGCGCGCGATAGCCGCTCTCGACCGGGGCGTTGGCGACGCGGATGGTGTGGTCGAACACGACAACCTTCGACGCCCCGGTCTCGTGCTTGACGAGCGCCTCCATCTCCGGGTGATAAACCGCCTTGACCTCGGCCTCGTCGAAAAAGTCGCGTATCTTGGTGTCGTGGCGGGTGAGCGCGAAGGCCTGGCGGTCGAGTGTCAGCGTGCGCGCCTCGGGCCGCGCGTCATGGATTTTGACGGTGAAGTTGGCGTAGTTGCCCTCGCGCCGCGGCCGGCCGGTGCCGCGCGGCGGATTGTAGGTCCGCGGCGTGACCTTGAGGTCGGCGAGATAATTCATGCTCGCCTCGACCCAGCCCATGCCGGTCTGGGGCCGCGTCGCCGTCAGGGTATCGTTCGCCATCGCCATCCTCCGTCCGGCCGGATCAAGCCGGCGCTCAGAACTTAGGGCTGCGCCGACGCTCTGCCAAGCGCCCCGACGCCGGGGGCTATGCGGCTGGCGCATGCCGCTTGGCCTGCGATAGGTTCGCGGAAAATCGCGGAAGGAAGAGACGACCCGGGAGCGCTCCCAGAATGCCCGGTTGCTTACTTTGTGGTACGATGCGTGATCGAGAAGGAGAATTCCGTGCGTGCCGTGGCGCTCATCAACGATCCGATTCTTGCGCGCTTCCGCGCCGCACTCGGTGAGTTGTATGGTGACCGTCTGGAGCGACTGATCTTGTTCGGCTCACGCGTTCGGAACGAGGCGCGGGAGGATTCAGATTACGACATCGCGGTATTCCTCAGAGATTACGCCGATCGCTGGCAGGAAATCGACCGCATCGTTCCGATCGTCACCGATATTATCGACGAGACCGGCGCCGTAATTCATGCGCTGCCCTATAGGGCCGGTTCCTACCAAGACCGAACGTCCCTGATGCGCGAAATTCGCCGCGAGGGCATCGATCTGTGACGCCCGAGAGCAAGGAGCATCTCGACAAGGCTTACCAATATCTGATCAAGGCGCGCGGCCTTCTCGATGTGATGCATTTACAACGACGAAGCGGGACGCGCGGCTTATCTCGCCGGGTTCCACGCGGCACAGGCCCTGATCTCGGAACGGACCGGCGGAATCGCCAAGACCCATGAGGGCGTGAACAGCCGGTTCAACCAATTGACGAAAACCGAAGAGACGATTGACGTCGAGCTACGTCGCTTTCTGTCGCAAGCCTACAATTTAAAAAGCTATTGCCGACTACGAAGCTGGACCCGGTTCAGTCGTGCCGCAGGAGCGTGTCGTGGCCGCGATTGCGACAGCCACCCGTTTCGTCGAATATGTCGCCGCGCTGTTGACGTAAAGGTGGCAGGAACTCTCTAACGCCGCTCACGTCTTCGCCTTCTTCGTGATCTCGACCGTGCCCCTGTCGGCGTCGACCTTGACCCAATCGCCGGTCTCGATCAGGTCGAGCGGGTCGCGGTCGAACTCGGTCATGGTCGGAATCCGCATCACCACGGCGCCCAGCGCGATCTTGGTGGTCATGACATTGAACAGCATCGCCTTGGGCGCGGTCTTGGTGAGGCGCGTGGTGTGAAACGCCGCCGACCAACCCGAGGAGCCCTTGGCACCGGGGAAAACCAGAATCTTGTCCTTGAAACTGACGCCGCGTAGCTCGTGGCGCGTCTCGATCACCGTGCCGGTCATGGAATTGATGCCGCCCCAACCGGAGATCGTGTCGTGGGTAACGAGCGCCTCGCCTTCGGTGACGCCGCCCACGACCTTGCGGCCATGCAGAATGATGGTGTCGTTGCGCCCGATCGTATCAACGCTCATCGCAATTCTCCATGCCAGCGGCCGGTGACGGCCGCGTCGATACAGTCCTTGGTGGTACCGAACCAGGCCTCGATCCCCATCATCGCCGGGAGATAATGCGATTGCTTGGCCGAATCGAGCGCCACCACCTTGGTGCCTTTGGGCACCGCCAAGCCGATCGCGGAACAAGTGTCGGTCAGGATCAAGCCGCCGGCGTCGCGGATCGCCTTGGTATAGCCGTTGGTGTCAGCCATGCTCTTGACCGAGCGCGAGGTGAATAGCCACAGCCGGGTGTTGGGGCCGACCTTCTTGCCGTCCAAGAGATTGGCGACTTCCCAGATCTGTTCGATCGAGGCGTGGGGACAGCCCAGCATGACGAAATCGACATCCTCGCTGGTGCCGTTGCTGTTGAGCATGTCGTAGATTTCGCGCCGCTCGGCCGGTCCGTATTTGATGGTCTCGACCGGCTTGTTCCGCCCGAACGCGGCCTCGCGCGTCGGTGCTTCGGGCGTGATCCCAACCATGTGATAGAGCTCGACGCCGCCCGAGGATGCCGCCGCCGCGCCGAAATGCTTATGCCGGATGAGATTGGGTTGGTAATTCACGCCGGTGATGACGGGGATGTTTTCCTCGACGGCATAGCCGGTGAAATAACCGAGCATGCCCCAATCCATCATGCTCTCGATCGGCACCTCGACCTCGATCGCGTGCGTGCCGAAGCGGTATTCGTCGCGATGGAAGCCCCAATCCGGCACGCGGCCGGTGAGCATCGCCGAACTGGTGCTTTCGCGTCCTTCGGTATTGGTGCGCCCGCCGATCACCGAATTGCAGAACACCACCGCCGAGGATTCCATCCAGGCGCAATGCTCGCCTTTCACCGGCACATTGCCGGCGAGATAGGGCGTGCAGGTTTTCATGATCTGGATGCCGAGATCGGCGACCGCGGCTTCGTCTTGCTGCTGATGCTCGAAGGCTTCCCGGGTCTTGCCGAGCACTTCGTATTCGTTCGGATCCATGCCGCCTTGCAGGTGGCAGCTATAGGCCGTGACCTTGGGCACCGGCACCACTTCGTCGCTGTCGAGATCGAACAGCGAAAAGATCGCTTCGTAATTGCCCCCCTGATGGTCCTTGTAATAGTCCTTCAGAAACAGGGTCGAGGAGCCGGGCACGCCGGCGATATTGTTGGTGGCGACGAACCGCTCGGCGCCCAGCGCCTCGGCGTAGCGCACCAGCAACTCCATCGCCTTCTGCTTGCCGGGGCCTTCCTTGCCGTCCAGCATCGCCTTTTCGTCGTCGGCCAGTTTGACCATGGGAGTTCCTCCGTCATTCCTCTCCGCCCTTGGGGGCGGAGAGGTTAGGAGAGGTGGGGAAATCGCCGCGTAAGCCCACCTCACCCTGCCTCTCCGCCCAATGGGCGGAGAGGAGTTTCGAAATCGATCGACATTAGCAAACTCGGGAACGAGGCGCGACTTACAACTGACAACTCACTGTCCCCCCTCCCGCAACAGGAACTCGTGCCGCGCATAAGCGTGGTAGCGCCGCATCATCTCTTGCTCGGTCAGAATATGGTGCGGCGGCAATTTGCCCAACAGCATGTCGTCGAGGCCGCCGCCATCGATCTCCCAGCGCCGCACCGGCCCGGTATCGATATGGACGAAATGCGATCTCGGATACCAGCCGACGCCGCCGCGCCTCATCGCGAGCGCCGCCTGCTCCGCCTCGGCGAGCCGCGCCGGCAACCAGACGTCGAGCGCGCGGCCGAGCAAATGCTGGCTCTTTTCGGCGACGCCGAAATAGCGCGTGGCGAGCATCCGGTTGGTCGCCGGCGTGCGAAAGGCCGACAGGATGGTGGCCTTGCTCTGCCCCACCGCATCCATGACATCGGCGAGAAAATCGAGCGTGTCGATATGAACCGGCCCGACCTTGTTGGCGTGATGATCGCGCAGAAAGACGGCGAGATCGCTCATGGCGTCGGGGATCGGCCCCTCGGCGTCGCGATAGGCGCCGTTGAAACTCTCGCCGGTATTGGCGTTCTTGAGCGCGAGGCGGCGCGGCGCGCTCGGCAGCGCCCAGGCGCGCCCGCCCAGCACGAGCCAAACGCCCGAAGCGATCAAAAGCTCGCGCCGTCGCGGATTCATCACGGAAATATGGGGCCTCGCGCGGCCAATGCGAGCCGCGCCCCGACTCAGGCCAGCGCCTCGACGAAGCGCATGTCGCGCTTGGCGCCGTCGCCGAGCGCCTTCAACGCCGCCTGATAGCCGGGGCTGTCATGCGCGGCCTGGGCGTGGGCGAGGCTCGGATACTCGATCACCACGACGCGTTCCTTGACCCCGGCTTCGTGCGCCTCGGCGGCGACGCCGCGCGCCAGGAACGTGCCGCCGCCCGCCTCGATCGCCGGCGTCGCCAGCTTGGCATAGGCCGCCAGCGCCTCGGGCTTGCTGATCGCATGATAAAACGTGATCCAATAGGCCTTGGCCATCGTCATTCTCCTTTTCACCCGCCAATCCGGTCCGGCGAACGGTATAGAAAATCGGCCGGCCCGTGTCGCTAGAATTTAGCCCGGCGCGCCGCTATGGTCCGGCCCTGATCCGCGGAGAAGGTTGGCCCGCGCATGTCGCGTCTCTGGAACTCGAAGCAATGGCGGCGTCTGAGTTACGCGGCGATGTCGTTGCTGGTCGTCTGGCACACCCTTGCCATGGTGGTCGCGCCGATGCCGGACAACGCGATCACGGATCCGGCGCGGGTGCTGTTCGAGCCCTATCTGACCCTGTTCCGGATCGAAAATATCTGGAATTTCTTCGCTCCCAACGTCCGCGTGGATCCCACCTTCCGCTACGTCGTCGAGGACGCGTCCGGACAGTTTCACACCATTAGCCCGCTCGATAAATTGAGCCGGTTCCATCCGTCCGAAATCTGGATCAAGGATTGGTACATCGGCGTTATCGACGACGCCGAAACGTTCGGCGATACCGTCGCCGCGACGCTCTGCCGGGAACACGCCGCGTTGCATCCGGTCCGAATCACGCTTCTCGAAATCGACCAAACCGACTTTTCGCCGGAGGACCAGCGCAGCGGGAAACATCCTTCCGATCCCGAATTCGCCGACGAAAAGACCTTGGCCACCGTCGAATGTCCGGACGAGTAACGGTGGCGAGCGTGACGCAAATGGCATTCGCGCCCCTTGGCCGCGCCTGGTCGCTGCTGTGGTTTCAGGACAAGCCGACCACGCCCCTGGAGATTGTCCGCATCGGCCTCGGCGCGGCGCTGCTGATCCATTACGCCATGGCGACCCCGTATCTCCTGACGTTTTGGGGCGATGACGGCTGGATGCCGCGCGAACTTCTCGCCAACAAGATCACCGATCCCTGGCAGCAATCGGTGTTCTTTTATTTTACCGCGCCGTGGCAGTGGATGGCGTTCCACGGGTTCTTTTTGTTTTGCTGCGCCGCTTTCGCGCTGGGATGGCGGACCGCGTGGGTAAAGTGGATCGTGCTGATCGGCCATGTATCCTTCGCCTACCGCAATCCGGTCATGACCTACGGCGTCGACGCGATCGGCGCCAGCCTGCTGTTGATCTTGTGCTTCGCGCCGGTCGGGCGCGCGATGAGCTTGGACCGGGTGCGCGAGGTCCGCCGGGCGAAGCGCAAGGACCTCGGCGCCGATCCGCCCGCCCGCACCAGTTCATGGGGGTTCGCCTGCATCAGGCTGATGCAAATCCAGATGGCGGTGCTGTTCTTCTTCAGCGGCGTCGGCAAGCTCAGGGGCGACGATTGGTGGAACGGCGACGCCGTCTGGTGGGTGTTCGTCGACAATTATTACACCAGCGATTTCATCTTGAACGTGCTGGCGTCGCAATACTGGCTGGTCAATGCCGCGACCTACGGCACGGTCTTGATCGAAATCGCGTTTCCGTTCCTGATCTGGCAGCGGCGGACGCGGCCCTATCTGCTCGGCGCGGCGATTCTCCTGCATCTCGGTTTCGCCGTCCTGATGTATCTGCATTACTTCGCCTGGGTCATGATCATGGGCCATTTGAGTTTCCTGCGCCCCGAATGGTTGAGCCGCCTCGGCGCGGCGTGGAAACGCAAGATGGGCGACATGGAGATGATCTATGACGGCCATTGCGGCTTCTGCAAACGCTCGATGGCGTGGTTCTTGGCGTTCGACGGCCTCGGGCAAATCCGGATTCGCGACTTTCGCGCCAACCCCTCGCCGGTGGTGAGCGACGAGCGATTGTTGAAGGCGCTTTATCTCGTGCTGCCCGACGGCCGGGCGCTGCCGGGTTTCGAGGCCTATCGCTACGTCGTGCCGCGCGTGCCCGGATTGTGGTGGCAAATTCCGTTCTTTTACGTGCCGGTGTTCAGCCGCTTGTTCGGCCACCCGATCTATAATTGGGTCGCCGCCAACCGCAGCCGGCTCTGAGCGGCCGGGGAATTTCAGGCAAGCCATGAACTTTTCCCTCTCCGAGGAGCAGCGGGCGATCCAGGAGACGGCGCGGGCTTTCGCCGCCGCGGAAATGGCGCCGCATGCCGCGGGATGGGACGAGGAGAAAATCTTTCCGGTCGAGACGCTGCGCGCGGCGGCGGCGCTCGGCTTCGGCGGAATCTATGTGGGCGAGGATGTCGGCGGCGCGGGCTTGAGCCGGCTCGACGCCGCCATCGTGTTCGAGGAGCTGGCGGCGGGCTGCACCTCCACCGCCGCCTATATCTCGATCCACAACATGGCGGCCTGGATGATCGACCGTTTCGGCCACGCGGCGCAGCGGCGAAAATTCCTGCCGCGCCTCGCCACGATGGAACATTTCGCCAGCTATTGCCTGACCGAGCCCGATGCCGGCTCCGACGCCGCGGCACTCCGCACCCGCGCGCAACGCGATGGCGATCACTATGTGCTCAACGGCACCAAGGCCTTCATCTCGGGCGGCGGCCGCGCCGATCTTTATGTCTGCATGGTCCGCACCGGCGAGGCGGGGCCGCGCGGCATTTCCTGTCTCGTTATCGAGAACGGCACGCCGGGTCTCACCTTCGGCGCGCAGGAGAAAAAGCTCGGCTGGAATTCGCAACCGACATCGATGGTGATGTTCGAGGATTGCCGGGTGCCGGTCGCCAACCGCATCGGCGCCGAGGGCGAGGGCTTCAAGATCGCGATGGCGGGGCTCGATGGCGGCCGCGTCAATATCGGCGCCTGTTCCTTGGGCGCCGCGCGCGCCTGTCTCGTTCTGGCATTGGCGCATGTCGCCACGCGCTCGCAATTCGGCAAGAAGCTCGCCGATTTCCAGGCGCTGCAATTCAAGCTCGCCGACATGGCGACCGAGCTCGAAGCGGCGCGCCTCATGATCCGCCAAGCCGCGGCGAAGCTCGATGCCGGCGACCCCGACGCCACGATGGTTTGCGCGATGGCGAAGCGCCTCGCCACCGATGCCGGCTTCGCCATTTGCAACGAGGCGCTGCAATTGCATGGCGGCTACGGCTACCTCAAGGATTTGCCGATCGAGCGGTTCCTGCGCGACGCGCGGGTGCATCAAATCCTCGAAGGCACCAACGAAATTATGCGCGTCATCGTCGCGCGCAAATTGCTCGGCGGGCGAAGTAAATGATACAAACCACCGCTCTTTTCTTCTCCGTCATCCCTGCGCGATCCCCCGGTCAAGCCGGGGGAGGGACCCAGGGTTGGCGACGGGTGACTCCAGAAAAGCATCCTTGCGTTTACATCCTCGCCAGCCGCCGCGACGGCACGCTCTATGTCGGGGTGACGAGCGATCTCGCGCGCCGAATCTGGGAACATAAATCGGATGTGGTCGGCGGTTTTACCCGCCGGTATGGCGTCCACACGTTGGTCTATGTCGAATTTAACGACACGATGGAACGGGCCATTCTGCGCGAAAAACAAATCAAGCGCTGGAAGCGGGCCTGGAAGCTCAAACTCATCGAGCGCGACAATCCGCAATGGCGCGATCTCTACGATGATTTACCGCTGTGACCCGTGGCCCTGGGTCCCTGCTTTCGCAGGGACGACGAAATGGTTTATGTGAGTTGGAGGGTGACGATATTTTGCGAGCGCCACGAATGCCGCAACGCCGATCGCACGAGATGTCGAAAAGCCAACGCGCGCCGCTTCGCGTCTTGGTATATCGGCTGTTCGCTATGGCGCTCCTGCTGAGCGCCTTGTCGGCATGCTGCGGCTGGCAGACCGGGATTCCGCAGTGCCGCGTGCCGATACCGTTCTGATACGCGCGATTTGCGCGACTAGCGTAATTCGCGCGAATGGCTTATATGAAATCCCGAAAGAAAGGCCGCCATGGACACACCCGAGACCATCCCCGCTTCCGAGTTCACCCGTAATTTCGGCCGCTACCGGATGCGCGCGCAACGCGCGACGGTCGCGGTTTCGAGCCATGGCCGGGTCACCGGCTACTTCATCGGCCCGGATGAATATGAGGAGTTTCGACGCTTCCGCGACAGCCGGCGCGGCTTCGCCACCGCCGATCTGCCCGAAGCCAAGGCCAGGGCCATTCGCGCCTCGCGCATGGACAAGCGCCACGCCCATCTGAACCGCGTGCTCGACCGGAAATAATCGCGCCGGATGCCGCTTCCGAACCCGGAGCCGGGCCTCGTCATTTCCTTCGCTTATCTCTGGCACGACGAACGCCACGCCGGCCGGGACGAGGGCGCAAAGACCGACCCGCCGTCATTGTCCTCGCCGTGCGCGACGGGCGCCTGTATGTACTTCATCGGTTTGAATCGATGGCTCGGCGGCGCGGACCGTCGTTGCAAGTAGCGTATCGTCGAGAGCCACTACTTCAAACGGCAGCTTCTGATCCACAATGACGCGCCGCAAGAACAATTCCATGGCTTCCGTCATGTTGAGACCGATGCGGCGCAACACGTCTTCGCTAGCCACTTTAACCTCCGGAGTGACCCTCTCGCCTGCAGCATCGCGGTGCGTACGACAAGACTCATAGGGCTCCAGTATAGCAACGATATCCACAGTCGCCATTTGTCCTGTATTTTAATTCAAATACACTAACGGCATACGCCACTGAGTGGGATCGGCTCGAAAACCTAACATTCGCCGTGTCTTTCCTGACACGCCTTATTAGTCACGGCGAAGGCCCACAGTCATCATGTCTTTCATGACACTCCTTATTGATCACGGCGAAGGTCCATGGAACATCTTCCATGGCGCAATCTTTGACTGACATTTGAGCGTCTAGTGGTGAAAATCTGACATTTGAATCCGGGAAGGGATTCCCGAATGGGTTGGCGCGTGCGAGTCTGCGGCATGCGCACGGGAATCTCGATCACCGT
>JAATGI010000335.1 GCA_015654725.1 Rhodospirillales bacterium | reverse complement strand
TTGCGCACGAATGGCGCCGCCATCGAAGATCGGCTGCGTCGCGGTGGTGCCGACCGACCAGAGCAGGCTCGGCCAGCCGAACCAGTTGGCGGGCGTCGTCCCTTGAAAGCCGGCCAGCGCGGCGAGATTTACGGTCGGATAGAACGCGGCGTCGGCGATGCCGATCTGCTGATTGGCCTCGGCGACGCGCCGCTCGGCCGCGGCAATGTCGGGGCGGCGCTGGAGGAGTTCGGACGGCAGCATGGCCGGGACGGAGCGCGGCTTGAGCTGGCCAAAGGCCGCCGGCGGAATGTGGAGCGCCGCCGGCGGCTCGCCGATGAGAACGGCGATCGCATGTTCGTATTCCGCTCGCGTCACGCCGATGTCGATGTCCTGCACCTTGGTCGTGGCGAGTTGGGTCTGCGCTTGCTCAACATCGGATTCCGGCGCCAGACCGCCGGACTGCCGCTTCGTGGTCAAATCCAGCGCATGGGCATAGGCCTTCACCGTCTGGTCCAGCAGACGTTGCTGAGCGTCCTGGGAGCGCAGATCGATATAGTCGAGCGCCAATTCCGCATGCAGGCTCAGGCCGGCGGTCGAAAGGTCGGCTGCCGTCGCCTGGGATTCCTCCCGCGCTGCCTCGACCGAGCGGCGCACGCGGCCCCAGAAATCGACCTCGTAAGTGAGATCGACCGGCGCTATGAAATCGCCGAGCGGCGGCGGATTCTTGATCGAGAAATAGGGCTGATGGGCGGAATCGCGGATCGAGGCGGCGCTGGGCTCGACCGAAACGCTCGGGAATTCGGCGCTGCGGGCAAGGCGGATCAACGCCCGGGACTGCGCAAAGCGCGCTTCGGCCTCCTTCAAATTCTGGTTGGCATCGCCCAATTGCTGTTCGAGGCGGTTAAGCTCGGGATCGCCGAAAACCTCCCACCATTTGCCGCGGTCGAGCGCATCGCCCGGCGTCGCCCGCACCCAGGTGCCCGCCTTTTTATAATCGACGGGCGTCGTGGCCTCTTTGAATTTCGACGTGATCGGAACCGCCGGCGTGATGTAGTCCGGCCCGACCATGCACCCAGACAGCAATAGACCGAGCGACGCGACTCCCCCCCAAGCCTGACGCATCAGGCAGCTCCGGCCGGCTTGCTGCTGCTGACCTTCACCATGGCGCCGCTGATCAGCGAATCGGACGGGTTGATGATGACCTGATCCTTGCTGCTGAGACCGGAGACCACCTCCACCCGGTCGCCATAATCGCGCCCGAGCGTGACCGGCACCAATTGGACCTTGCCGTTGCGCACGACGCCGACGCGCAGCCCCTCGCTGCGGAACAGCAGAGTATTCGACGGAATGGTCACGCTGCCCGGATTCGGACGCAGGGCGAAATGCACGAACGTGTAGGCGCCCGGCAGCAATTTGCCGGCGCTATTATCGACGTCGACCTCGGCCAGCAGCGTCCGTGAGAGCTGGTTGATCGATTGGTCGGTGCGCACCAGCGTGCCCTGGAAGGGCTGGCCGGGATATTCGTCGAGCGTGACGCTCGGCTTCGCGCCGATGTGGATCTGCGGCGTATAGACCTCGGGGATCGCCACATAGATACGCAACGTCCCGGTCGCCTGGACGCGGAACAGCTCGCTGTTGCGCGTGCCGGCGCCGGCGCTGACCAGATCGCCGATGTCGGTGTTGCGCGTGGTGATCACGCCACCGAACGGCGCGTAGATTTTCTCATAGGACTGCAACTCCTCCAGCCGGGCCACCTCGGCCTGCCGGGAGGCGACGATCGCATGGTCGGCGGCAAAGGCGCCGGCAGCGTTGTCGCGTTCCTGCGTCGAGACCGATTGCGACTTGAGCAGGTCCTCGGTCCGGTTCGCGGTGATGCTGGCCAATTTGGCATTGGCCTCGGCGGTCACGAGATCGGCGCGCGCCTGGCGTAACTGGGCGTCGAGTTCGGGCGTTTCGATCTCGGCCAGCAATTCGCCCGTTTTCACCTGCGCGCCGATATCGACATACCATTTTTTGAGGTAGCCGCTCGAGCGCGCGTAGATCGGCGTATCGGTGAAGGCGGAGGTCTGTCCCGGTAGCACCAAGGCCAGGTCCGGCGCGTCCGGTTTCGGCGACACGACATCGACGACCGGCACCGCCGTTTCGACCGTCTCTTGCGAAAGCGCGGCTTCGGCCGTCGTGCGCGCCCGGATGCCGTAATAAATCCCCCCCAAAAGTACGACCAACCCCAAGAGGACCAGCAGCTTGGCTTTTCCGCCGCGCTTCGGCGGCGGACGCAGCTCAGCCTCCGGCGCAGTCGGCGCCGGGGCTTGCCTCACATTGTCAGCTTTTTCGAGCATCAGGTCACCAAGCTCCCTTGCCCCGCGTGTTCATCGGCGGACGGCGGCTTCACCGGCGCGCCCTTGTGGTAATGCAGCAAGGCAAAAATCGTCGGGACAAAAACCAGCGTCGCAATTGTCGCCAGCGTCAGGCCGCCGATGACAGCGCGGCCGAGCGGCGCATTCTGCTCGCCGCCCTCGCCCGCGCCAAGCGCCATCGGCACCATGCCGATGATCATGGCGAGCGCCGTCATCAGAACCGGCCGGAACCGCGTGAAGCCGGCGTCGATCGCCGCGTGCAGCGCATCGCCGTGCTCGGCCAATTTCTCGCGGGCGAAGGCGATGACCAGAATAGAGTTCGCCGTGGCGACACCCATGCACATGATGGCTCCCATCAGCGCGGGCACAGAAAGCGTCGTCCCAGTAAAGAACAAGAATAGAACGATGCCCGCCAGCGCCGCCGGCAGGGCGGTAATGATGATAAATGCATCCGACCAAGACTGGAAGTTAACGACGATCAGCAGGTAGACAAACAGGATCGAGAAGGCGAGACCCTCGAAAAGATCCCTATAGGACCCCCGCATCGTCTCCAACTGGCCGCGGACGGTCACGAAGCTGCCGCGCGGCAGCAGGTGCTTTTCTTCATCGACGACCTTCTCGACATCGCGGCCGACGGCGCCGAGATCGCGATCGCGCACATTGGCGTAGATATCGACCGCGCGGCGGATATTGAAATGGTCGATCGAGGCCATCTCCTGCGAACGGGTGATGGTCGCGACGTCGGCGAGGATCGCCGGCGCGCGCTGGCCGCTCCCGGTAATCGGCAGGTTCTGCAAATCCTGCAGGGATTGGATGTCGTACTGCGGCGCCATGGCCGCGAGGCTGTAATTGACGCCGTTCGTGCGGTTCAGAAAGAACATCGGCGCGGTCTGGAAACTGCCGCTCAGCGTATCGAGGACGCTGCTCGCGACGTCGTTCTCGGTTAGCCCATTCTGCTGCGCCTTGGTCCGATCCACGGTAACTTGGAACGTCGGATAGTCGAATTCCTGCTGGACGCGCGCGTCGACAATGCCGGTCACGCCGCGGACACGCTCCAGCATATGGTTGGCGACGACATGGTTCTTGTAGATGTCGGCTCCGGTAATCTGGATGTCGATTGGCGCCGGCAGGCCAAAATTGAGGATCTGGGTGATCATGTCGGCCGGCAGCGTATAGAAAATGACACCCGGGAAGTCCCGCGCCACGGCCAGCCGGATCTTCTGCACATAGTCATCCGTCGGATGATGGTCCTCGGCAAGCTGGACCATGATGTCGGCGTCGGCGGCGCCGATGATGCCCGAGGTCGTATGCGTCAGGTTGATGCCGCTATAGGGCAGACCGATGTTGTCGAGGATCGAGGCAAGTTCGCGGGCCGGGATGATCTGGCGAATTCGGTTTTCGACGAGATCGGCGAGCCGCGCCGTCTCCTCGATGCGGGTACCGGTCTTCGCCCGCATGTGCAGGATGAACTGACCGCTGTCGGTATTGGGGAAGAAATCCTGGCCGAGCCAAGGGGCGATGAGGAACACGGTGAGGCAACCGGCGATAAAAACCGGCACGAAGATTTTGCGGCTGCGAACCAGGGAGGTGAGGAGGTCGCGGTAATTCAGGCGCAGCTGCTCGAACCGCGCCTCGAATCCCTGCTGGAACAGTTTGAGCGGGTTGCGCGACGCCTTGGCGCCGCCCGCGTGCTTCTCGGTCGTCAGGAGGTACATGGCCATCGTCGGCACCAGGGTGCGCGACAATATATAAGAGGCGAGCATCGCGAAGACGACGGCCTCGGCAAGGGGAATAAACAGGTAGCGCGCGACGCCGTTGAGCAGGAACATCGGCACGAAGACGATGCAGATCGACAGCGTCGAGACCAGCGCCGGCACAGCGATCTGGGCGGCGCCATGGAGGATGGCGTCGCGCTGGGCATCCCCCTCCTCCATATAGCGCTCGATATTCTCGATGGTGACGGTCGCGTCGTCGACCAGGATGCCGACGGCGAGCGCCAAGCCGCCGAGCGTCATGATGTTGATCGTCTGGCCGATGAAGCTCAGCACCATCACCGAGGTGAGGATCGAGAGGGGAATCGATACGGCGATGATGAGCGTGGAGCGCCAACTGCCGAGAAACAATAGGATCATCAGCGCCGTGAGGCCGGCGGCGATGACCGCCTCGCGGATCACGCTGGCAACCGAGGCCTTGACGAAAATCGACTGGTCGGCGAGCGGCTCGATGCGCAATTGCGGCGGCAAGGTCTGCGCGACCCGCGGCAGCATGGCGCGGATGCCATTGACGACGGTGATCGTCGAGGCATTGCCGGCCTTGATGATGCTGACCAACACGCCGCGCCGTCCGTTCTGGCGCACGATGTTGGTCTGCGGCGCAAAAGCGACGCTCACGGTCGCCACGTCGCGCAGATAGATCGTCGCATTGCCGACCGTCTTGATCGGCAGATTGTTGATCTCATCTGCCTTCAGCGTCGTGCCGTTGACGTGGACGTCATATTCGAACTGGGAGATTTTTGCCGTGCCGGACGGCAGCACCAGATATTGCCGCTCGACCGCGCTCAGCACGTCGGCCGGGGAAAGACCCTTGGCTTGCAGCTGCTGCGGATTGAGATTGATCATGATCTCGCGCTGCTTGCCGCCATAGGGATAGGGGATGACGGCGCCGGGCACGGTGACGAGCTGGGTGCGGAGGAAATTCAGGGCGAGATCGTTGAGTTCCTGCTCCGAAAGGCCCGGACCGGAGAGACCAAGCTGCAGAATCGGCACGCTTGATGCGCTGAAATTGAGGACGATCGGCGGCTGCGTGCCCGCCGGCATCGAGCGCAGGACCACTTGCGAGCCGGCGGTCACCTGCGCATTGGCGGTATCAAGGCTCGCGCCCGGCTGTAGGAAGATCTTGACGACCGCCAGGCCGTTATAGGTCGTCGACTCGATATGTTCGATGTTGTCGACGAGCGTCGTCATCGAGCGCTCGTCATTCGTGGTCAGCCGGCCTTCCATCTCCTCTGGATTGAGGCCGGTGTATGACCAGACCACCGCAATGACCGGAATATTGATATTGGGAAAAATATCGGTCGGCGTTCCGAGGATGACAACCGGACTGAGGACAAGGATCAGCAGCGCCAGCACGACGAAGGTATAAGGCCGATCGAGCGCGAGGCGGACGATCCACATAAAATGGCACTCCTAGTTTCGGAGCGAGACCAGCCACTCTCCCGCAGTGCGGGAGGAAGCAAATCTCAAGACCAGGAGAAACGGTGCGGCATGGCAACGAACCCCGGCCCTTCCCGGGTTGCAAAGCGTGCT
>JAATGI010000492.1 GCA_015654725.1 Rhodospirillales bacterium | reverse complement strand
CGCGGGCGCGGCGGCGACTTCGGGATTGTCTGGCTTAACCGCCGAGGACACGACCACGACCTGCGCCGCCTCGATATTCTCGGCGCGATGGCCGATCTGGATCGGTACGCCGAGCGCCTGCAGCCGGCGCGTATTGGCCCCCTCGGCCTGATCGCTGCCCTGAACGCGATAGCCGAGATTGTGCAGAATCTCGGCGATGCCGCTCATGCCGATGCCGCCGATGCCGACGAAATGAATCGTGCCGATGTCGAAGGGCAGCGATTTCATGCCGCGTCCTTTCGCGACAACGGCGCCGCGTCGCCATTGGCGCCGCCGGCGATGGATGCCACCAGATCGGCCAAGTCGCGGCCCGCGAGCGGCCGGCCTTGCGCGAAGGATGCCGCCGCCGCGCGCGTGAGCGCGGCGTGATCGTCCATCAAGGACCAGAGACGCGCCGCCAGGGCTTCGGGCGTGAATTCGCTTTCGGCCATGACCCAGGCCGCGCCCGAGGCCGCGAAGGCGCGCGCATTCAAGGTCTGATGATCTTCGGCGGCATGGGCATAGGGGATCAGGATCGCCGGCCGTCCGATGGCGGCGATTTCGGCGAGGCTCGACGCGCCGGCGCGGGCGATCACCAGATGGGCATTGGCAAGGCGCACCGGCACATCGTCGAAGAAGCTCGCGAGCTCGACCTTGGTGCCGCTTTCGGCGTGGCGGTGGCGCACGGCTTCGAGATCCTCGGGCCGCGCTTGCTGCGCGAGATCGATCAGCCGGCGTTCGGCCTCGGGCAAGAGGGCCAAGGCGCGCGGCACGATGTCGCTCAGAATGCGCGCGCCCTGGCTGCCGCCGATGACCAACAGGCGGAACGGCATTCCAAGGTCGCGCGACGGATAGGTGGTGCCGCGCTGCGCCGCGATCGCGGGCCGTACCGGATTGCCGGTAAGCACGACACGGTTACGATCGGCATCGCGAACCCCGGCCGTGTCGGCAAATGAGGTGGCGATGTGGCGCACGCGCCGCGCCAAGAGCCGGTTGGCGCGGCCCAGCAGCGCGTTCTGCTCGTGGATCACAGTCGGCAGGTTCAGCCGCGCCGCCGCCAGCATGGTCGGCAGCGAGGCATAGCCGCCGAAACCGACGACACAGGCGGGCGCGAGCCGGCGCATCAAGGCCTGCGCTTCGAATGTGCCGAGCGCGATGTCGGCGACGCCGACGACCTTGCTCATGACACCGGCGCCGAACCGGCCGGCGCGAATGCGGTAAAGCTCGACGCCGCCCTTGTCGCCGAAGGCCTGGCCGCGACGGTCGGTGACGAGGGCCACGCGAAAGCCGCGCGCGAGCAATTCGCGCGCCAGCGCCTCGGCCGGGAACAGATGGCCGCCGGTGCCGCCGGTGGCGAGCGCGATGAGCTTAGTGGCGCTCATGTCTCGACTCCGAAGCGTTTTCGCGTCAGGGCGAGCGCCATGCCCATGCCGAGGCCGAGCGCCAACAACGACGAGCCGCCATAGGAAATGAACGGCAGGGTCATGCCTTTGGTTGGCATGAGTTCGAGCGAGGACGCCATGTTGATGACGGCCTGGAGGCCGAACTGAACGAACAGGCCGGTGGCCGCCAGCACGACGAAAAGATTGCTTTCCTGCAGCAGGCGCGAAAAGCCGCGCAGTACGATGAAGCCGAACAGGCCGATAATGACGAGGCACAGCACCAGCCCCAATTCCTCGCCCGCGACCGCGAACACGAAATCGGCGTGAGCGTCGGGCAGCTCCTGCTTCATCGTGCCTTCGCCGGGGCCGCGGCCCCACAGCCCGCCATTCATGAAGGCGTCCATGGCGCGATCGACCTGATAGGAATCGCCGCTCGCCGGATCGAGGAAGCGGTCGATGCGGCTCGCGACATGCGGCAGCAGCGCGTAAGCGGCGACCAGCCCGCCGCCGGCGCTCAAGGAAAAGGCGACGATCCAGAAGATGTTGAGGCCGGCGAGGAAGAACTGCGCGAACCAGACGCTCGTCACCACCACCGCCATGCCGAGATCGGGCTGCTTGATCAGCAGGCCGACGACGCCGATGAACAGCAGAATCGCGATCCAGTGGCCGGGAAATTTCGGCGTCAGTTTATGTTGGGCGAACAGCCAGGCGCAGATAACGGCGAAGCTCGGCTTGACGAATTACGAAGGTTGCAGCGACAGGCCGGGCAGATTGATCCAGCGCCGCGCGCCCTTAATGTCGTTGCCGCCGATGAGCGTGTAGGCGAGCAGCAGCACGAACACGATGAACACGACGAGCGCCAAGCGCCGCACGTTGCGCGGGCTTTGCAGCGAGGCGGCGAACAGCACCGCGAGCGCGATCGGCAGCTCGACGAAATAATGGCGCACGAAATATTGCGGGTCCGATGCGTGAATGCGGATCGCGACCGCAGGACTCGACGCCATGATCATCAGCGCGCCGAAGCCGATCAGCAGCGCCAGCGCGGCCAACGTCCAGCGATCGACCGTCCACCACCATTGCGCCACGGCGCCGCGATCGGTGCGGGCGAAATTCATGGCGCCGTTCCCGGTAAGGCAAGGACGAGTTTGCGGAACGCCTCGCCGCGCGCCTCGAAATCGGCGAACTGATCGAAGGACGAGCAGGCGGGCGACAGCAACACCACCGCGTCGCGGGCGCCGTCGCCCGTCGCGGCGCGGCTCGCCTCGGCGACCGCCGCGTCGAGCGTGCCACAAAGCGAATAGGCGACGCGGCCTTCAAGCGTCGCGGCAAAATCCTTCGCCGCCTGGCCGATCAGGAAGGCGCGGCGGACGCGCGGGAACAACGGCGCCAAGGCGGCGATGCCGCCTTCCTTGGCGATGCCGCCGGCGATCCAATAGATATTGTCGTAACAGGCGAGCGCGGTGGCCGCGGCGTCGGCATTGGTCGCCTTTGAATCGTTGACATAGCGCGCGCCCGCGACGGTCGCGATCGTCTCTTGCCGATGGGCGAGGCCGGGGAAACTCGCGATTCCGGCAGCGATTTCGCCGCGGGCAAGACCAAGGGCGCACGCGGCCGCGTAGGCCGCCGCGATATTCTGCCAGTTATGCCGCCCCGGCAGGCGCGGCAGGCGCGTAACATCGATCACCGATTCGGCGCTTCCCGTCGTGTCGTCCACCAAATGTCCGTCGACGACGAACACGCCTCCCGTTGCCCGGCTGATAACCGAGATTCGCGTGATTCTCCAAGCCTTGTCTTCGGCGAGCGCGTCGGCCGTCGCGCGGCTCGGTGCGTCGTCGATGCCGACGACAGCGGTTTGCGGCCGCGTGCCGCGCTTGAAGATACGGCGCTTGGCGGCAATGTAGCCGACCATGCCGCCATGCCGATCGAGATGGTCCGGCGTGAGGTTGAGCCAAATCGCGACATCGAAAGCGAGCCGGTCGATGAGTTCGAGCTGGTACGAACTCATCTCCAAAACGTAGATCCCGTCGGCGCCAAGCCTCGCCAGGGTCAGCGCCGGCATGCCGAGATTGCCGCCGACCGCGACCTGGCGCCCGGCGGATTTGAGGATATGGGCGATCAGCGCGGTGGTGGTCGATTTGCCGTTGGTACCGGTGACGCCGACATAACGCGGCTCGGGGCAGGCGCGGGCCAGCAACTCAATATCGCCGATGATGCTCGTGCCCGCCGCCTTGGCCGCCGCGGCCACGGGATGCGGCGTCGGGAAGCTGTGCGGAATGCCGGGCGACAGCACTAGCGTTCGGATGCCCGCGAAGGGCGCCGACGCCAGATCGACGATGCGAATGCCGGATGCCGCGGCTGCTTCGCGGCGTGGCGCGGCATCGTCCCAAGCCAATACCTCGGCGCCGCCGGCCTTGAGCGCTTGCGCTGCGGCGAGGCCCGAGCGCGCCAGGCCCATCACCGCCACTTTGTCGCCGGCGAAGCCGGTTGCCGCGATCATCGCCGGTTCACCGCACTTTCAACGTCGAGAGGCCGGCGATGGCGAGGATCGAGGCGATGATCCAGAACCGGATCACCACCGTCGGCTCCTGCCAACCCAGCTTCTCGAAATGATGATGCAGCGGCGCCATGCGGAACACGCGGCGCCCGGTCAATTTGAAGCTCGCGACCTGGACGATGACCGAGACGGTCTCGAGCACGAAGAGGCCGCCGATGATTACCAGCACCAACTCGTGCTTGGTGATGAGCGCGATCGAGCCCAGGGCGCCGCCGATCGCGAGCGCGCCGGTGTCGCCCATGAACACGCTCGCGGGCGGCGCATTGAACCACAGGAAGCCCAGTCCCGCGCCGACCAGCGCCGCGGCGAAGACGCCGAGCTCGCCGGCGCCGGGAACGTGATGGATTTGCAGATAGTTGGAGAAGATCAGGTTGCCGACCAGATAGGCGATCAGCGCGAAGCATCCCGCCGCGATCATCGACGGCACGATGGCGAGGCCGTCGAGTCCGTCGGTCAGGTTGACGGCGTTGGCGAAGCCGGTGACGACGACCATGGCGAGCGGGATATAGAACCAGCCGAGTTCGAACAGGACGTTCTTGAAAAACGGCACCGCCAAGGCCCCGCTCAAGGGCACCGGCGCCAAGTGCATCACCGCCAGGCCGGCAATGCCGCCGATCAGCATTTCGAACAGAAACTTGGTCAGGCTCGACACGCCGCGCGATGAACGCTTGGTCAGTTTCTGATAATCGTCGACGAAGCCGATGGCGCCGCATGCCATCGTCACCAGGATCACGATCCAAACATAGAGGTTGGCG
>JAATGI010000403.1 GCA_015654725.1 Rhodospirillales bacterium | reverse complement strand
CCATGCCTTCACCCATTTCCCACTTGAGCTCGCCGTTTACGCAGCCGATGTGCCGGCGCGTACGCCCGCGCCCAAAAATACGCGGTGGGTTGCAATTGCGGACCTTGCCGGAGAAGCCCTGCCAAGCCTCATGCGCAAGGTCTTGGCACACGCGCTGACTTCGGATCGAATAGAGGCAAACCAACCGGGAAGGGATCAATCATGACAATCGAACGTCACGACAGCGGACCGCGCATGAGCAAGGCCGTCGTCCACGGCGATACGGTCTATCTTGCCGGCATCGTCGCCGACGCGCCCAAAGGCAAGACCATGGCCGAGCAGACCAAAAGCATCCTCTCCCAGATCGACGGCTTTCTCGCCAAGGCCGGCACCGACAAGAGCAAGCTCTTGTCGGCCAATATCTGGATCACCGACATGGCGAATTTCGCCGAGATGAACGCGGTGTGGGACGCTTGGGTGTCGCCCGGCCATACCCCGGCGCGCGCCACCGTCGAAGCGGGCCTCGCCTCGCCCGACTATAAGGTCGAAATCATGGTGGTCGCCGCGCGATGACGGCGGAGCCCGGAATCCTCGCGATCTTCAACGATTGCCGCGCCGGGCGCGAGGCGGAATTCGAAGCCTGGTTCCAGGGCGAGCATCTGGTCGAGCGGCTCTCGGTGCCAGGCTTTGTCTTCGGCCGGCGCCACAGGGCACTGTCCGGTTCACCGGGCTATTTCAATTTCTACATGGTCGAAAATCCCGAGGTGCTGACGTCTAAGCCCTATCTCGAGCGGCTCGATCATCCGACCCCGCTGACGCGCACGATCATGTCGGAGGTTTTCGTCAACATGAACCGCACGGTGTGCCGTCGCACGATTCGGCGCGGCAGTTTTCGCGGCGTGTTCGCGGTTGCCGCCCGGTTCGACCGGAAGCCGGATGAGGCAGCGCTGTCGGCCGTGCTGGAAGGGCTCACGGCACAGACGTCCGTCGCCGGCGGCGAAATATGGATCGCGCTCGATGCGGCCGGCATGCCGGTGTCGATGGAAGAAAAACTGCGCGGCGGCGACAAAAAGATTGCCGGGGCGCTGATGATCGACATGCTTTACCAGAAAGATGCGGAAGCTGTTGGCGCGCAATTGGCAAAAGAATTTCCGGGCGCCGACATCGGTGTCTTTGGCGTGCTGTGCCAGATCGGGCGAGGTGATCTATGAAAACGCTGCTGCCGCTTGCCGGGACGATCGCGCAACGTTTGATCGCGCGGCGCGAGACCATCGCGGTCGCCGAATCCTCGACCGGCGGCCTCATCGCCGCGGCCTTGCTCGCCGTACCCGGGGCGTCGGCCTATTTTCTCGGCGGCGCTGTGGTCTACACCAAATCGGCGCGCGCCGCGTTGCTCGCTATCGGCGACGCCGAGATGGGAGGTTTGCGGGCGGCGACCGAAACCTATGCGCTATTGATTGCAGAACGCATGCGCGAGCGGCACAGCGCCGTCTGGGGACTTGGCGAAACCGGCGCCACCGGGCCGACCGGTAACCGTTACGGCGATCCGGCGGGTCACACCTGCATTGCCGTCACCGGTCCGGCCCAGTGCGCGATCATGCTGCGCACCGGCAGCACTGAGCGAATGGCAAATATGGAGGCTTTTACCAAGCGGGCGCTTGAACTGCTGGTGGACGTGATACCCGGGAAGTAGCCGAAGATTTACTCAGCGGCTTCGGCCATTTCCGATCGCACCTGCGCGCGGAAGTCGTCGATCAGCGTCAAGCCCTTCGGCGTCTCGACATGCCAGAAGGTCCAGCCGTTGCAGGCTTCGAGGCCTTGCGCCAAAGCGCCGATACGGTGGATCGAGCCGACCGCGTCGCCCAAAGATACCGCACCGTCGGCGCGCACCAGCGCGCGATGCCGGCGCTTGGCGTCGACGAGGTTGATGCCGGGCGAAATCATGCCGCGCTCGATCAGGGCCGTAAACGGCACGCGCGGCGCCTCGCGCGCGGTCATGAACGTCTTCAGCGACGGCTCCGGCATCGGCTCGATGGCGTCGATGCGCGCTTGCGCCGCCTCTGCATAGCCGGTTTCGCGCTCGAAGCCGATAAAGCGCCGGCGCAGCCGGTGCGCCACCGCGCCGGTGGTGCCGGTGCCGCAAAACGGGTCGAGCACCAGATCGTCCGGCCGCGAGGCGGCGAGAATGACGCGCGCCAGCAGGGCTTCCGGCTTTTGCGTCGGGTGTAATTTCTTGCCGTCGCTGCCCTTGAGCCGTTCCTCGCCGGTGCACAGCGGAATGAACCAGTCCGAGCGCATCTGGATGTCGTCGTTGCCCGCCTTGAGGGCCTCGTAATTGAACGTATAATTGCGCTTCTCAGCGCTACGCGCCGCCCAAATCAGGGTCTCGTGCGCGTTGGTGAAGCGGCGGCCGCGGAAATTCGGCATCGGGTTGGATTTGCGCCAGACGATGTCGTTGAGGATCCAGAAGCCCAT